>JASHNY010000121.1 GCA_030041385.1 Alphaproteobacteria bacterium | reverse complement strand
CCGCTGGCGGCGGCGACCGAGGCTGCGGCCTTGCCGCCGCTCGACCGGTTTGCCGGGCTCGACCGCGCGACGGCCGAGCGGCTGAAGCGCGGCCGCCTGCCGATCGAGGCACGCCTCGACCTGCACGGAATGACCCAGGAACAGGCGTACCGGGCGCTGGCGGCATACATCGCCGAGGCGCGAAATGCCGGGCGGCGCTGCCTGCTGGTCATCACCGGGCGCGGCTCCGGCAGCGGGGTGTTACGCGCGGCGGTGCCGCGCTGGCTGGCCGAGCCCGGGTTGCGCCGGCATCTGCTGGCGATCGCGCCGGCGCAACCGCGCGACGGCGGCAGCGGAGCGCTGTATGTGCTGACCCGCCGCCCTGACCGTGCAGTTGTTCTTGCCGGCCGCGCGGCGAGCCGGTAGGACCGGCGGACATGGCGGGCGGCGCACCGAGATGACGGAAAGCAGCGACCCGGTCCTGGTGCTGGGACGGCTCAAATCGTCGCGCGTTTTGTGCATCGGCGACGTCGTGCTCGAACATTCGGCCTATGGATCGCTGCTGGCGCCGGTTCTCCCGGATGAGGCCGACTCGGTCCTGATCGTGGAGCGCGAGGCGCGCCGCGTCGGCGGCGCCGGTCGGGTCTTGCGCGACCTCGCCGCACTGGGCGCCGCCGCGACCTTTATCTCGGTCGTCGGCAACGACGACGCCGGCCGCGAGATCGAGCGCCTATTGGCCCAGGAAACCGGAACCGAGATTCATCTGCTGGTTCAGCCCGACCGCGTCACCGCGACCAGTTCGCGGTTTATCGCAGGCGGGCGCCGCGTGCTTCGTGCCGACCGCGAAAACGCGATCCCGCTGGGGCCGTATATCCGCGAAGACCTGCTGCGGCTGGCGCGTGAGCTGGTGACCACCCACGGCGCGGTCGTCATCTCCGATCATGGCAAGGGCGTGTTGACCGAGGGGGTCGCGCTCGAAGTCATCAAGGCGGCGCAGGAGGCCGGGGCACGCGCGGTGGTCGATGCCGGCGGCGGCGATCCGATCCGCTATCGCGGGGCCGACCTGCTGACTGCGACCGCGGACGAGTTGGGGCATGTGACCGGCATGCCAGTGGCCGACGAAGAGGCCATCGCCGCGGCGGCGGGCGCGCTGATCGATCGCTGCGCACTGGGTGCGGTGCTGGTGTCGCCTGCCGGCGACGGGAGCCTTCTGGTCGAAGAAGGCGGGGGCGTCTATGCCGCCCCCGCGGCCGAGGAGGGGGTGGCGATCGCCGCCGCTGCGCTCGGCGCCGGCATGCCGGTGCGGGCCGTGCTTGGGCTCGCCATGCCGGACCGGCGTCTGTTGGCCACGCCGCCGCCGGCAATGCCTGACTAGAGATTGTCGGGGTGTCGGGATTGCGGGTCGATCAGCCGCCGCAGCCGGATCGCGGCGGTCGCGGCAAAGCGCAACATCAGGGCGCGCCGCCGCGCCGGCGCCAGCGGCGACGGCGTCCCGTCGCGGATCACCGCCGCACCGAAACCGTCCGCCACGATGAGGCCACATTCCTCGGGGATCAGCGCCGCCGGAAACCCGGCCGAAACGGCGAAATAGAGCCGGTCGGCGAAATCGCGGTAGAAGTTCCATTTGCGGTCGGCGCGGAAATCGGCGACCGAGGTTTTGATCTCGACAATGATAAAATCTCCACCCTTGGCCAGAGCCAGCACGTCGGCGCGGCGCCCATTGGCCAACGGGAATTCGAGTAGGCTGGCATAGCCGAGCTGATCGAGCGCGCGGGAGACGCCTCGGGCGAGCAGGGCGGCGGTAAGCGGTTCTGCTTCCGTCACGGCAATGTGCGCGGTTTCGCCGGCTGGAGGCGGGTGGCGATGGGGCTAGATAGACGATCGCGGTAGCGCGGGCGGAGCGGGCGGAGGTCGAGCATGGCGGCGAAGCAGCGGGGGTTCCTGCGCGAGGCGTGGAGCATGGCCTGGCCGTATTGGCGTTCGGAGGAGAAGTGGTCGGCCGGCGCCAGGCTCGGCACGATCATCGCCCTCAACCTGTTTGCGGTATGGCTCAGTGTGCGCCTCAATAGCTGGAACCGAGACTTTTATAACGCGTTGCAGCAGTACAATTGGGACGAATTCTGGCGTCAGTTCGCCATTTTCGGCGTGATTGCCGCGGCCTGGATCGTGGTTGCCGTCTATTCGCTCTATCTGCGCCAGGGGCTGCAGATGCGCTGGCGGCGCTGGCTGACCCACCGCTTCCTGGAGCATTGGTTGGAGGCCCAGGCGTATTACCGCATTCAGCTCGACCTGAGCGTGACCGACAACCCCGATCAGCGCATCTCCGACGACCTCAATCGCTATACCGCAACGAGCCTGTCCCTGTCGGTGGGGCTGCTCAACGCCGTCGTCACCTTGCTGTCGTTCCTGTCGATCCTGTGGGCGTTGTCGGGAACATTGGTGATCCCGCTCGGCCATGGCTCGCATATCGCGATCCCGGGCTACATGGTCGTCGCCGCCTTCGTCTATGCCATCATCGGCACCTGGCTGACCCAGCGCATCGGGTTTCCGCTGGTCGGGCTGATGTTCAGCCAGCAGCGCCTCGAAGCGGATTTCCGCTTCAGCATGGTGCGGCTGCGCGAGAACGCGGAGAGCGTCGCGTTCTACGGCGGCGAGGAGCGCGAACTCGTCACTTTCCGTGACCGGGTCGAGCGGATCGTCGACAATTGGTGGGCGATCATCCGCCGGCAGAAGAAATTGACCTGGTTCACGACCGGCTATTCCCAGGTGGCGATCGTGTTCCCTTACCTCGTCGCCTCGCCGCGCTATTTCGGCAAGCAGATCGCGCTCGGCGGCCTGATGCAGATCGCCTCGGCCTTCGGACAGGTGCAGGATTCGCTGTCGTTCATCATCACCAGTTACACCGATATCGCGGAGTACCAGTCGGTGGTGCAGCGGCTCTCCGGGTTTCGCCACCGGATCATCGAGATTGGCGCGCAACGCCGCGAGCCCCAGCCGATCGCCATCGATCGCAGCGGCGAGGGGGTCGAGGTAAGCGGCCTCCACCTCAATCTGCCGAGCGGGGAATCTCTGCGCGACAACCTGGCGCTGGCGGCGCAGCCGGCGCATCCGGTGCTGGTGACCGGGCCTTCCGGCGCCGGCAAAAGCACATTGTTGCGGGCGATCGCCGGGTTGTGGCCATATGGCCGCGGCCGCATCCGGGTCGGCGGCGGCAGCGCGCTGTTCCTGCCGCAGCGTCCGTATCTCCCGCTCGGCACCCTCGCCGACGCACTCGCCTATCCGGCGCTGGCGTCGTCCTACGGGCAGGAGGCGCTGGAGGCGGCGCTCGACCGGGTCGGGCTCGGCCCTCTCGTCGAACACCTCTACGAGGAGGGAAACTGGGCGCAGAGCCTCTCCGGGGGCGAGCAGCAGCGGCTCGGGTTTGCGCGCGTCCTGTTGACGCGGCCCGAGATCGTGTTTCTCGACGAGGCCACCTCGGCGCTCGACGAGCCGGCCGAGGCGGCGCTCTACCGCATGCTGCGCGAAGCGGAATGGCACCCGACCATCGTCAGCGTCGGGCATCGCAGCACGCTGCAGCGGTTTCATGACCAGATCGTCGATCTCGGCCAGCCGAAGATCAGCGAGGCGGCGGCCAGCTAGCGGCGGCCGATGCGGGGTACAATCACACCGGGGGAGCAGGAATGACGAATGGCGACGACCCGCTGCGCGCCGCGCGGCTGGGCAAGCTCACAAGCCTGCGCGCGCGGGGCCTCGATCCCTATCCGGTCAATTTTCCCCGGTCGGACGAGGCGGCGGCGCTGGAGAGCCGCTACGCCGATCTGCCGGCGGGCGGCGAGACCGGAGAGCGGGTGCGCGTGGCCGGGCGGGTGCTGGCGATGCGCAACAGCGGCATGTTCATCGATCTCCACGATGCCTCGGGCAAAATCCAGGTCTTCAATCACAAGGACTACCTGGATGCCGACGGGCTGGCGGTGCTGAAGCTGATCGATATCGGCGACGTGATCGGCGTCGAAGGCCGAGTCCGCCGCACGCCGCGCGGCGAATTGACCATCAACGCCTCGGCGCTGACGGTGCTGGCGAAATCGCTGCGGCCGCTGCCGGAGAAATACCACGGCCTCGCCGATATCGAATTGCGCTATCGCCAGCGCTATGTCGACCTGATCGTCAATCCGGAGAGCCGCACCACGCTGCGCCGCCGCAGCGCACTGATCGCGGCCTTGCGCCGGCACCTCTGGGCGCGCGGCTATGTCGAGGTCGAGACGCCGATGCTGCACACGATCCCCGGCGGGGCCTCGGCCAAACCGTTCATCACCCACCACAACGCGCTCGACATCGATCTTTATCTGCGGATCGCGCCGGAACTGCACCTGAAGCGGCTGCTCGTCGGCGGGCTCGGCGACAAATTGTTCGAGATCAACCGGTGCTTCCGCAACGAGGGGCTGTCGCCGCGGCACAACCCGGAATTCACCTCGCTCGAACTCTACGAGGCCTATGTCGATTACACCGCGATGATGAGCCTGACCGAGGAATTGATCGCCCGCGCCGCGGAGGAAGTGACCGGCGGCCTGCGCATCGAATACGGCGGCACGGTTATCGACCTGACGCCGCCCTGGCCGCGCCGCAGCATGGCGGAGTTGGTCGCAGAGGCAACCGGCATCGACTTTCTTGCGCTCGATGCCGGCACGGCACGGGCGGCGGCGAACGAGTTCGGCGCCGGGCTTAGCGCCGAGGCAAAGTGGGGCCACGCGCTCGAGGCCGCCTTTGCCGCGCGGGTCGAGGACCGCCTGTTGCAGCCGATCCACGTCACCGGCTTTCCGCGCGACATCTCACCTCTGGCCAAGGCCGATCCTCATGACCCTCGCCTGGTCGAGCGGTTCGAGACCTACATCTACGGCTGGGAGATCGCCAACGCTTTCTCCGAGTTGAACGACCCGCAGGACCAGCGCGCCCGCTTCGCCGCCCAGATGCAGGCGCGTGCGGCCGGCGACGAAGAGGCGCAGCCGCTCGACGAGGATTATGTCGCCGCGCTCGAATTCGGATTGCCGCCCTGCGGCGGGCTCGGCATCGGCATCGATCGGCTGACGATGCTGTTGACCGACAGCCCGTCGATCCGCGACGTGATCGCGTTTCCGACATTGCGCCCGCGTTAGGGGCTACAGGCAGCGGATTTTCCAGTTGGTGGTGGTGCCGTTCGTCTCGGGGTCGGCGTTGGCACCGCGGTCGGCGAGGCTGCCGGTGCCGCCCTTGAAGCTCTCCTCGCCGAGGACGCGGTAGCCGTTGGGGCAGATCTTCTCCGCCAGGCGCCGGTCGGGCGTGCTCGAGCCGCCGGGAATCTCCGGCCCGTCGATGCTGTAGGTCCGATCGCCGATCTTGCTGGCGGTCGCCTGGCTGCACCCGACCAGCGCCAGGGAGACCAGCAATATCAGGTAACGCATCCCCGCCCCCGAACATGAATAATCGCAAGGGCGCAGTTTATACCACGCCGGCAGAGCGTGTCAGGAGCGATCGGAGGCGGCGAGTCGCGGTCGCCCAGGCTGACGACGGCGCCTCTTCACTGCATTGTGACTGGGAGAAAACGGACAGGGGCCACGCCGAATCGCATAATCCGAATAAAGCTGAACCTCAGCACTGGAGGAAACGATGCCGATTCCTTGCAGGCGGGTGGCAGCGACCGCAATGATGGCGGCGCTGTGTGTCTTGGCCGGCTGTGCCCAGCCGCCGGCGGGCTTCGAGCCAGCCGGGCCGATCCCCCCGGGGCAGGCGCGGTTGTGGTTCTACCGCGACTACCAGCCGTCGGTCAGCTTCAACGTCGCCAATGTCGACCTCAACGGCACGCGGATCGTGTCGGTGCCGGCTTACGGGCCGGCGATCTACCGCGATGTGCCGCCCGGCCAATACCACGTGATGGCCGAAAGCTTTGTCGTCTACGACCAGCAGGGCACGAATGTGACCGTAGGGCCCGGGCAGCAGCTGTACCTGAAGATCGAGAACAGCCCGATCAACTGGGGCGATTTGAGCGTCTACCAGCGCGATGTTTTCTATGTCCGCCCGGTGCCGCCCGAAGTTGCGCGCGCCCAGCTTGCAGCGACGCCGCAATAGCGAGGCCGCCGCCGGCAGGTCGGCACGCGCCTGGTGTGGCGGATTTGAAGTTCGCACGGGTTTGGTGGCGGCCGCGGTTGCGAACTTCAAATCCGAGGCCACACGGCTGGAATCTGACATTTGAAACCCGTCACGCGCGTCATTCCGGAGCGCCGCGCGGCGGCGAGTCCGGAACCCATGAACACCGGCCTCTGGAAAACGGGTTCCGGGCTCGGCCCTTTGGGCCGCCCCGGAATGACGGTCGGGATTCACTCGTCTGAATTGGACCACTAACTTTTTCAAAATAGCTCCGTGTGTGCTTTCGAATCCGAAATTCGCCGTATCTTGGGGGTGAGGCCGAGCGCGAATTTCGGATTCGCCACACTAGAAGTTTTCGAGGCTGAACGATTCGCTGTCGTCGTCATAGGCGAAGATCTCGGCGTGGCGGCCCCAGTTGATGACGGTGTCGAGCACGCGCTGCGCCTCTTCCTCGGACAGGTGGTCTTCGAGTTCGCCTAAAAACCGCGCGGCCGGGGCGCGATGGCCCGGGCGCTCGTCGAGCACGCGGCGGATATGCGCCGCGAGCGGCACATGCTTGATCACCGCGTCGGCAAAGGCCTGCTTGCGCGGCAGCATATCGGCCTCGGCATAGGCCCGACCCGGCGCGGTCAACTCGATGTCGCCGCCGCTGACATGGGCAAAACCCAACAGGTGCAGCGTTTCGATCAGCGCGAACAATTCGTCGACGTCGAGGTTCTCCTCATCGGCGAGGTGCGGCAGGTCGGCGCGGCCGTTGTAGGGCGGCTCGGTCAGCCGCTCGATCAGCGCCGACAGCTGCTGCACCGGGGCGTCGGGCAGGCGGTAGCCGAGGCCGATCGCCTCGGGTTTCGCGCCGCGCCGGGTGTCGCGGCCGGGAACCGTGGTCAACAGCGTGTAGACCGTGTCGACGATCTGCCGGAAGACCGGGTCGTTGCCGTCGCGCGGGCGCGGCAGCGAGATCGGGATTTCGGCGTTGATGCGCCCCGGATCGCTGCCGAAGATCAACACGCGGTCGGCGATCTCGACCGCCTCCTCGATATTGTGCGACACCATGACGATCCCCTTGGTCGGGATGCGCCGCTCGGTCCACAGATCCATCAGGTCGTTCCGCAGGGTCTCCGCGGTCAATACGTCGAGCGCCGAGAACGGCTCGTCGAGCAGCAGGATGTCGGGGTTGACGACCAGCGCCCGGGCAAAGCCGACGCGCTGGCGCATGCCGCCCGACAATTCCTTGGGATAGGCGTTCTCGAACCCGTCGAGGCCGATGATGTCGATCGCGGCGACCGCCCGGCGGCGGCGCTCGGCAGGCGCAACGCCCTGCGCTTCGAGGCCGAGCTCAACATTGCCCAACACCGTCAGCCACGGGAACAGCGCAAAGCTCTGAAACACCATCGCGACGCCGTGCACCGGCCCGACGACCGGCTGGCCGCGATACGACACTGAGCCCTCGCTGGGCGGCACCAGCCCGGTGAGGGTGCGCAGAAAGGTCGATTTGCCCGAACCCGATTTGCCGAGAATGCCGACGATCTCGCCGTCGCGCAGCGTGAAATCGATGCGGTCGAGGACGAGGCGCCCGGTGTGGTCGGGCGTGCGATAGGTCTTGCAGACGCCCACCGCCCGCAGCAGCGGGGCTTCAGCAGAGACCGTCATTTCCGGTTCGGCGACCATCGTCATCGATCGAGCCTCGGCCGATTTTGCAAGGGGTAGCGTGGACGAACAGCCGACGAGTTTGCTCTAACCGCGGTTTCACCCCGCGGCGCGGCGCGCGCCATATAGCGAACCCGGGCGGCGCCGGTCAATCGCCCGGAACGGGCGCGCCTGCCGCCCGCAGCGGCTCGGCGTTTCGGCCTTGTCACAATGCGGTTGCCAAACTATGCCACCGTGGCGACGGCGATCGCAGTGGTGCCGTCGCCCAGCGGGAGGCAATCATGGCCGAACTGCGGTTCCAGCAGGCGGCGACCGCGGTCGCGGGGTTGCGCCCCAACCGGTGGGACCTGCTGGCCTTCCCACTGGTCGTCGGGCTGCTCAGCCTGCTCGGCTTCGGCGCGCACGAAACCCTCGCGCCGCTCTCGGCCTTGCGTGAGCCGATCGTCTCGCTCGATCCCGCCTACCTGCCCAATTACGCGCTGCGCACCTTTCTGCGCATGCTCGCGGCGATGGCGGCCTCTCTCGTCTTCACCTTGATCTACGGCGCCGTCGCCGCCAAGAGCGCCCGCGCCGAGAAGGTGCTGATCCCGCTGCTCGATGTGCTGCAGTCGGTTCCGGTACTGGGCTACATCTCGTTTACGGTCGTGTTTTTCATGTCTCTGTTCCCGGGCCGGGTGCTGGGCGCCGAATGCGCGGTCATCTTCGCCGTGTTCACCAGCCAGGCCTGGAACATGACCTTCAGCTTCTACCAGTCGCTGCGCACCGTACCGCGCGACCTGGAAGAGGCCTCGCGCTGCTTTCACCTGTCGGGCTGGATGCGCTTCTGGAAGCTGGAAGTGCCGTTTGCGATGCCGGGCCTGATCTGGAACATGATGATGAGCGCTTCGGGCGGGTGGTTTTTCATCGTCGCGTCGGAGGCGATCACGGTCGGCGACAAGACAATCACCTTGCCCGGGATCGGGGCCTACCTCGCGACCGCGCTCATCCATAAGGATCTCGCCGCGGTGGGCTGGGTGATTGTCGCGATGATCGTGGTCATCGCGCTCTACGACCAGCTGATGTTTCGTCCGTTGGTGGCGTGGGCCGACAAGTTTCGCTTCGAACAAACCGCCGCGCAGTCCGTGCCCGAATCCTGGGTGCTCGACCTGATGAAGCGGACCCGGCTGATGCAGCGCGCCCTGGCGCCGTTCGGCGCCTCGCTCGACGCGCTGATGCGCCTGCGGTTTCCGACGCCGCAACGCCCTTCCACGCGGGCGTTCGCGATCCCGGCGGGAGCCACGACCGCGCGGGTTCTCGATGCGATCTGGTACGGGCTGGTCGCCCTGGCGGCGTTATATGGCGTCTACCAGGCGGTCGGGCTCATCGCCAGCGAGCTTGCCTGGGCAGATGTCGGCACTGCAATCGTCCTCGGGTTCTACACGCTGGCGCGGGTCGTCGTGCTGATCGCGATCGCCTCGCTGGTGTGGGTTCCGCTCGGCGTGCTGATCGGCCTGCGCCCGGCGATCGCCGAGCGCATCCAGCCGGTCGCCCAATTTCTCGCCGCGTTCCCGGCGAATCTGCTGTTTCCGATCTTCGTGGTCGCCATCGTCCATTTCCAAGCCAACCCGGACATATGGCTCAGCCCGCTGATCATCCTCGGCACCCAGTGGTACATCCTCTTCAACGTCATCGCCGGGGCGAGCGCCTTTCCGACCGATTTCCGCGAGGCCGCGGTCAATTTTCACATCCGCGGCTGGCAATGGTGGAAAGAGGTGATGCTGCCGGGGGTCTTTCCGTATTTCGTGACCGGCGCGATCACTGCCTCCGGCGGCGCCTGGAACGCCAGCATCGTCTCGGAGGCGGTGTCGTGGGGCAAGACGACGGTCGCCGCCCACGGGCTCGGCGCCTATATCGCGCAGGCGACCACAGCCGGCGATTATCCTCGCATCGTGCTCGGCATCGCGGTGATGTCGCTGTTGGTGATGAGCTTCAACCGGCTGCTGTGGCGCCCGCTTTATCGGTTCGCCGAGGAGCGCACCCGGCTCGATTGACCGGCGGCGACGGCGCTCAAGGCAGGGCGGATCGCCTCGCGACAACCCGTGCGCGCCCGAGGTAGACTGGCGCGATGGGCAAAACCGGATGCGACGCGGCGGATGTACCTCGATCTTGACCGGCTGCGGGCGACCCCCCTGTGCCGCGACCCGTTCGATTTCATCGTCGTCGACAATTTCATCCGCGCCGAGCGGGTGCCGGCGGTGGTCGCGGATTTTCCCGCGCTCGGGCGGCACGGCAGCTTCCCGCTCGAGTTGTTCACCTGCGGAACGGAATTTGCGGCACTCGCGGCGGAACTGACCGCGGCGCCGCTGCGCCGCGCGATCGAGGAGAAATTCGCGCTCGACCTCAACGGGCGGCCGACGATGATCACGTTGCGCGGCTACAGCGACGGCAAGGACGGCCGCATCCACACCGATTCGGAAACCAAGATCGTCACGCTGCTGCTCTATATGAATCAGACCTGGGACGAGGCCGCCGGGCGGCTGCGCCTGTTGCGGCGCGGCGACGACCTCGGCGATTACGTGGCCGAGGTGCCGCCCGTGGCCGGCACGGCTGTGGCGTTCCGCCGCAGCGCCTCCTCGTTTCACGGCCATCTCCCGCATGTCGGCCAGCGGCGCAGCATCCAGCTCAACTGGGTGACCGATGCCCGCGTCGTTCGCCGGGAACTTCGCCGCCACCGCTGGTCGGCACGGCTGAAGGCATTGAACCCACTGGGCTGAATCGCGACGCCGACGGCGGCAAAAGCGGCTGGCGGACGCCCGGCCGTTAGGTTACGGTGCGCGCGAATTTCTCCTCCCGCATGCGCGGATTACGAACTAGGTGACGATGGCCGCCACGATACGTACCCTTGTGCTTGTCACTGCCGCCGTCATCACCTTCACCCCGCTCCTTCCCAACACGGCATCGGCGCAGAACTCGCTAATCGACGAAGTGAAGATCGGCGGTCTCGCCCACGACGTCACCCTGTTCGGCCGTCACGTCGAGAACGGCGCCGACGTCAATATCGAGGCGCTGTTCACCTCGCCGGGCTTTCTCAGCGTGATCGGCTCGCCGCGGCCGCATATCGGCGCCGACATCAATACCGCTGGCAACACCAGCGACGCCTATGCCGGCCTGACCTGGAAGGCGACGCTGCTTCACGACCTCTTGCGGCCCGGGGACGGCATTTTCGTCGATGGCAGCCTCGGCGGCGCCCTCCAAGACGGCTACGAGGACTCGGCGCCGCCGGGGCGCAAGCGCCTCGGCTCGCCGGTCTTGTTCCGCGAAAGCGCCGAACTCGGCTACCAGATCAACCCGCGGGTCAGCTTTGCGGCGTTCGTCGAACACATCTCGAACGCCAACCTGGCCCCGCGCAACGCGGGGATCACCAGCGTCGGCGGCCGCCTCGGTTTCAGGTTTTGAGCCGGTTCCACCCGTCCGGCCTAATTTTTTGACCCTTCTGTTGCTATTTAGCCACGCTGGTACGAAAACATCACGAAGATCGCGAAGTACGCTTGATCGAGAACGGGTTACCCGGAATCATCGCGTGAAGCGTATCACGCGCTTTTTCCGGGTGACCGCAACCATTGATGTTTTGGGGGAGCAATGATCACAAAGCGGACTTTCGGCACTGCGGCGGCGATCGGCGGAATGGCCGCCGTGGTTGCGCTGCTGACAGGGGTGCCCAGCGCCCAGGCCGACGAATTGTCGGACCTGCGGGCCAACAACCAGCTCCTCCAGCAAAAGCTCGATCAGCTCGCCCAGACCAATAACGTCGGGCCGACGCGGCCGTATTCGACCGACGAGGCGAAGTCGAACGTCGGTGGCAGCTTTCCCCGCTCGTTCCTGATCCCGGGCACCGACACGTCGATCCGCGTCGGCGGCGCGATCCGCGAGGTGTTCGACTATTTCCTCGAGGGCGGCAACCCGAATTCCACCCCGCAGACCACGACGCTGGGCGCCACCGGACAAACCACGGCAATCCCGTTGACCGGCCCGGCCTCGGCGCGCGGCAGCAATATCTTCTCGCAGTCGCCGCGGGAGTCGAAGCTGAGCGTCGAAACGCGCACACCGACCGCGCTCGGCGAGGCGCGGACCTATATGGAATTCGACTGGGCAGGTTCGACCTCCTATGCGCCGGGCAGCACCCCGACGCAGGTGTCTGACAACCTCGTGCCCCGCCTGCGCTTTGCCTATGGCACGCTAGGCGGATGGCTGGTCGGCCAGGCCAACTCGAACTTCTCCGATGCCGACGCCAACGGCGAGACGATCGATTTCGGCGGTAACGTCGGCGAACCCGGCGTCGTCCGCATCCCGCAGATTCGCTATACGATGCCGCTGGCCTGGGCCTACGGCGGGGCGCTGTCGGTGTCGGCCGAGACCCCGGAAACCGACGCGATGACCCCCGATGGCCTCGTGTCGTCGGATTGCGGTGTCGGTTGCGCGGCGGTCGCGACCGGACCCGGCGTGGAGGCCGAAATGCCCAACCCGACCAAGGCTGGCCTGCCGGACCTGACCGCGGCCCTGTACATTCCGCAGCCCTGGGGCCATTTCGACATTTCCGGCGTGTTGCGCCCCGACCTCGAATTGTCTGACGGCGCCTATCTCAGCCGCACCTTTGTCGGCTACGGCGCACATATCGGGTTCGACGTGAAGCCGGGCTGGTTCTCGCCGAAAGACGACATCATCTTCCACGTCGTCGGCGGCAACGGCATCGGCCGCTATCTGAACACGACCTCGAGCTTCGCTCTTGAGACCAACTTCAAGGCGACGACGACGAGCCCGACCAGCGCCGCGGCGGTTCTCGCCAATACAACGACCGAGTTCGGCGGCGAAGTCGGTTACCAGCACTGGTGGGAGTCGAACCTGCGGTCGAACATCAATTTCGGCTACTTCCACAACGACATCTCGTCGACGGTCATCGGCGCCTCGGCCGCCTCCAGCGCCAACAAGGAACTGGAAACCGGCCACCTGAACCTGCTGTGGAACCCGGTGTCGTTCGTCACGGTCGGCATCGAATACACCTATGGCCATCGCGAAATCGTGGCCGCAACCCCTGGCGAAAAATCGTCGGGCAACTTGCAGGTCATCGACAGCAAGTTCGAGGTGGACTTCTAGTTCGCCCGATCCACGACGATCGTACGATCCCGAACCCGCCGGCCTCGCGCCGGCGGGTTTTGTTTGCGGCACTCCCTTTCCCCGTCTTCGGCGGCGACCATCTGTTGAAATGCCGCCGATGTCGTGTCCGGACCCGGCCGGACGGAATGCGGAGGGGAAGCCATGGCAGGGCTGCACTGCAAGCGTCGTGGCCGCTGGCGGCAACTCGCCGCCGCGTTGAGTGCAATGGCGTTCTCCGGGTGTGCCATGGCGGCGGCGCCGAGGATGCCGGCGACCTTTCCGGCGCCGCCCGCGGTCCCGCCGGGACAGGCGCGGGTCTGGTTTTACCGCGATTTCCTACCCGGCGAGAGCATGGCGCTGGCGGCCGTGTCGATGAACGGCGGCCTGATCGCCTATTCGGCGATGGGAACCAGCTTTTACCGCGACGTGCCGGCCGGGCAGTATCATGTTACGGTCGACAGCGTGGGCCGCGACAGCAACCAGAGCCAGCACCTCCTGCTTGTTCCGGGCCAGGAGGTCTTCGTCAAGATCATGTCGCTGACCGGCTGGATGCTGGAGCGCCCTGGTTTCGAACGGCCGACCTATTATGCCCGGGCGGTCAGCCCGCGAGTGGCCGCGCTCGAAATGCCGCTGACCCGCTATCAGGGCGGCAACTGACCAGGGTCGCGCAAACGGGGAGGACTTCGAGATGGCGGGTCCGGCATTCTACGATGCGCTCGAAGCGCGCGACCCGGAGGCGCGCGAAGCCGCCTTGATGGCGGCACTGCCGGGCGTCATCGCCGCGGCGAAGGAGCGGGCGCCGGCCTATCGCCGGCTTTTCGAGGGGATACGCCCGGGCGATATCGTCGACCGGCGGGCGCTGGCCGCAGTGCCGCTGACGCGCAAGGCCGAGCTGATCGAGCTGCAGCGGCGCGAGCCGCCGTTCGGCGGTTTCAACACGACCCCGGTCGCAGGGCTGAGCCGGCTTTTCGCCTCGCCCGGACCGATCTACGAGCCGGAGGCGCGCCGCCCCGATTTCTTTCGCATGGCCCGGGCGCTTTTTGCCGCGGGCATGCGCGCGGGCGAATTGATCCACAACGCATTTTCCTATCATCTGACCCCGGCGGGGGCGATGGTCGAGAGCGCGGCCGCGGCGCTCGGCTGCCCGGTGATACCGGCCGGAACCGGCCAGACCGAGCTGCAGTTGCGCACGATCGCCGACCTGCGGCCGACGGCGTATGTCGGAACCCCGTCGTTTCTGAAAATCCTGATCGACCGCGCCGCGGCCCTCGGCACCGATATATCATCCCTCGATAAGGCGCTGGTCGGAGCCGAGGCTTTTCCGGCGGCGCTGCGGGCCGAGTTTGCCGGGCACGGCATCGCCGCGCTTCAGTGCTACGGTACCGCCGATCTCGGCCTCATCGCCTATGAAAGCCGCGCCCCGGGCGGCGAGGTCTGCGACGGGATGGTGCTCGACGAAGGCGTCATCGTGGAACTGGTCCAGCCCGGCACCGGCGACCCGGTGCCGCCGGGCGAGGTCGGAGAGGTCGTGGTTACGACATTGACCCCGGAATATCCGCTGATCCGCTTTGCCACCGGCGATCTGTCGGCGCTGCTGCCGGAACCGAGCCCGTGCGGCCGCACCAACCAGCGTATTCGCGGCTGGCTTGGGCGGGCCGACCAGGCCGCCAAGGTGCGCGGGCTGTTTGTGCACCCGATCCAGGTTGCCGAGATCACCCGCCGCCATCCCTCGATCCGGCGTGCCCGGCTCGTCATCGAGCGGCCGGCGAGCGCCGACGTGATGACCCTGCTCGTCGAGCTGGCCGAGCCGCAAGGCGCCGCGCCGGCGGAAATCGCCGCCTCGGTGCAGGCGGTCACCAAATTGCGCGGCGAGGTCGCCTGCGTTGCCGCGGGCAGTCTGCCCGACGACGGCAAGATCATCGAGGATCGGCGGCCGCTGGGGTAAAGTCATCGAATCGCCCCAATTTCTTCATGGCGCCGACCCAATCGGGGACCAATATCGTGTATGTAAGGCTCAGCCTTACAGGTTTGTCCCCCAAACCTCGTCTTCGGCCGATGCCCTCGGCCGGAAGCACGCGGCTCCGGATGTCCCCCTCCGGAGCCGCTTTTTTGCGCGGGCGCCGGCCGATGGGTAGATTCCGGGGATGAGCGAGGTCGAGGCCGCGGAAACCGGCGAGCTGATCGGCGAGGATTTGGCCTGCCGCCGCGGCGAGCGCCTCGTGTTTGCCGGGCTGTCGTGTCGCTTGCCGGCGGGCGGCGCGCTGCTGGTCACCGGGGCCAACGGCAGCGGCAAGTCGAGCCTGCTGCGCGTCCTGGCGAGCCTGCTGGCCCCGGTATCCGGGCGGCTTTTGTGGGGCCGCATGGCCGTTGCCGAGGACCCGGCACGCTACCGGGCGGCGGTCCACTATGTCGGCCATCTCGATGCGATCAAGCCGGCGTTGACCCCGCGTGAGACCTTGCGGTTCTGGGCGGAGTTGCGCGGCGTCGCGACGTCGCGGCGGCCAGAGGTGGCGACGGCGCTGGCGGCGTTCGCGCTCGAGCGGGTGGCAGATTGGCCGTGCCGCTGGCTGTCGGCCGGGCAACGGCGGCGCCTCGCTTTGGCGCGGCTGGTGGCGTCGCCGGCGCCGATCTGGCTGCTGGACGAGCCGACCGCATCGCTCGACGACGACGGCGAGGAGCGCTTGGCTCAGGCGATCGCCGCGCACCGCGCCGCCGGCGGACGGGTCGCGGTGGCGACGCATCGGCCGCTGGCGATTGGCGCGGCGGAGACGGTGGCGCTCGGCGATTACGCTTGTGACGGCGCGGCTTGGTCCGGCGAGTTCTGACGATGGCGGGGTTTGTCGGCCTGGTTCGACGCGACGTGCGGCTGGCGCTGCGCCAGAGCGGGGAGATCGGCCTGGCGATCGGGTTTTTCGTGCTCGCGGTCGCGCTGTTCCCGTTCGGCGTCGGTCCGGAGCCCGAATTGCTGCGGCGGATTGGCGCAGGGATCGTCTGGGTGGCGGCGCTGCTGGCTGCGGTGTCGAGCATCGACCGGCTGTTCGCCGCCGATTTCGCCGATGGCGGGCTCGACCTGATGGCGCTGTCGGCGCTGCCGCTCGAAGCGACCGTCGTTGCCAAATGCACCGCGCACTGGCTGACCACCGGCCTGCCGCTGACCCTGGTCAGCCCGGCCTTGGCGGTGCTCGTCGACGTACCGCCGCGGGACATGCCGGTGCTCGTGTTCAGCCTGCTGATCGGCACGCCCGCGCTGAGCCTCGTCGGCGCGATCGGGGCGGCATTGACGCTGGGTGCGCGCCGGCCCGGGATATTGTCGGCCTTGGTGGTGTTGCCGCTATGCGTGCCGCCGCTGATCTTCGGTGCCGGCGCGGTCGAGGCCGATTTGACCGGCGGCGGCAGTTCGGCGCAGCTCTTGTTGCTCGGCGCGTTCAGCGTCGCCGCGGCCGTGCTCGCGCCGCTCGCCGCGGCGGCGGCACTGCGCGCGGCGCTCGATTGATGCGGCGGGATTGTCGCAGGTCCGGCCGCCCGACGCTGACGCCGGGGCAAATAAGCGGTACAAACCGGTGACGCCACCGCGAAAAGGGCCTGGATGATCAGCCGCCTCGCCAACCCGGCGCAATTCATGCGGGTCAGCGGCGCCGTGTTGCCGTTTCTGGCCGGCCTTGCGGCGGTCGTGCTGGCGGTCGGCTTGGTCTGGGCGCTGGTGCTGGCCCCGCCCGATTACCAGCAGGGCGAAAGCGTGCGCATCATGTTCATCCACGTTCCCGCGGCGTGGATGGCGCTGAGCGTCTACCTCTTGATGGCGGTCGCCAGTGCCGTGGCGCTGGTGTGGCGTCACCCGCTGGCGGATGTCGCGGCGCAGGCGGCAGCGCCGATCGGCGCCGCCTTCACCTTTGTCTGCCTCGCCACCGGCTCGTTATGGGGCCGGCCGATGTGGGGAACCTGGTGGGTTTGGGATGCGCGGCTGACCTCGGTGCTGGTGCTGTTCTTTCTCTATCTCGGCTATATCGCGCTGGTGAACGCCTTCGACGACGCCAGCCGCGGCGCCCGCGCCGGGGCGTTGCTAGCCGTGGTCGGCGTCATCAACCTGCCGATCATCAAATTCTCGGTCGATTGGTGGAACACGTTGCATCAGCCGGCCAGCGTGTTCCGGCTCGGGGGGCCGACAATCTATATCTCGATGCTGCTGCCGCTCCTGGCGATGGCGCTGGGGTTTGCATTGCTGTTTGCGGCGCTGTGGCTGGTACGAATGCGCACCGCGCTCAACGAGCGCAAGTTGCGCGCCTTGCGCTTGCATAGGATGGCCGAGCCGCGGTCGCGTCCGGCGGATGCGGCGCCGCCGGGCGCGCGTCCGGCGGTTCATTAGGTTCGAAGATGGCGGCGCTGCTCGACCATTATTTCGCGATGGGCGGCTATGCCGTCTATGTCTGGCCGGCCTATGCGATCGCCGTCGCCGTGCTCGGCGGCGTCGCGGTGCAATCGTGGTGGCGCTACCGCGCCAGCGTGCGAGCGCTCGAGCGAGTGCAGCGCCAGCTCGAGCCGAAACCGTGACGCGGAAGCGACGCCGGCTCATCCTGCTGGGCGGCGGCATGACCGGGCTGGCTGCGGCCACGGCGATGGTATTGACCGCGTTCAGCGGCAATCTGGTCTTTTTCTACGGCCCCAGCGAATTGCTCGCCAAGGGGATCGGCCCCGGCCGGCTCGTCCGCATCGGCGGGCTGGTCGAGCAGCACAGCGTCGCGCATCTCGATGGCGGCCGCGAGGTCCGGTTCCGGGTCACCGACGGCAAGACCGACCTGCCGGTCGTCTATGACGGCGTCTTGCCCGACCTGTTTCGCGAAGGGCAGGGGGTGGTCGCCGAGGGCAAGCTCAACGGCAGCGGCGTGTTCGTCGCCAGCAGCGTCCTTGCCAAGCACGACGAGAAATACATGCCGCCCGACGTCGCCGCGGCGCTGAAAAAGGCCGGGCGCTGGCAGGAGGGCGGCAAGCCGCCGCCGTGAGCGCCGGGCCGGCGCAGGATCAGCCGCTATGGTTCCGGCTGGCGCTCGTCGCGCGCCGCCGTCGACAGGAACTGCGGCAAATCGCGCCAGCCATAGCCGGATGCCGCGACCGAGACGCCGCCTACGGGCAGCGTCTTGCGCCGCACTTCCCGGCCGCCGAGCCGCTGGTAGAAAAACCGTGCCGGGTTGTCGCGCAATACCCACACCACCGCCGAATCGTGGCCGCGCTCGACCAACCGTGCGAACAGCGCCAGCAACAGCGCGCGGCCGATCCCGCGATTCTGCCAGTCCGGCGCGACGTAGAGTGTGAACACCTCGCCGCTGAACCCGGCTTCGTCGCGGCAGGCGCCGCAGCTGCCGAAGCCGCGGATGATGCCGTCGCCATCGACCGCGACCCGCACGTCGCGCGGCTCGCGCCGGATCACGCTGGCCCAGCCGCGTTCGCGCCGTTCCGCCGACAGGCCGACGAGATAGGGAACCGTCAGGATGCCGGCATAGGCCGCCTGCCAGGTCTCGACATCGAGCCGGGCAATGCCGGCGGCATCGCCGGGGCGGGCAGGGCGGATCGCGATCGGGTTCATGCCGCCGTATTCTGCCCGCTTTTCGCAGGCAAGGGGAGAGTGTGCGCTGGCGCGTCCGGCATGACGTGGCGTCAGCGCGAGGCTCGGGGTAAGGTGCGGGAATGACACAAAAGCGAGTGGTGGTTGTCGGGATTGCGGCGGCCTTTGCCGCGGTACTGGGGACGTCGGCCGGTATTGCCGCGACGCGGAGCAAGGAGCGGGCCGCGGCGCCGCTGGCGACCGCGCCGGCGCGCGTTCTCGGCACCGACGACGGCTGGAGCGCCTATGTGGCCGAGGATCGGACCGGTCGGGTCTGCTACCTGGTCGGCCAGCCGACGAAAAGCGCGCCGGCGGGGGCGCATCGCCAGCCGCCTTCGGCGATGGTGACGCATCGGCCGGCGGAAAGGGTCTTCAACGTCGTCAGCTTTGTCGAAGGCTATCCGCTGCGGGATGGCAGCGACGTCGCGCTCGAAATCGGCCGCCGGAAATTCGCTCTGTTCACCAATGGCGACGCGGCGTGGGCCCGCACGTCGGACCTCGATCACGAGATCGTGGACACCTTGGCCAAAGCGCACGACGCGGTGGTCAAGGGCGTGCCGCAACGCGGGCCGGCGACCACGGACACCTATACGCTGGCCGGGTTTTCAAAGGCGCTGGCCCTGATCGACAAGGCCTGCGGCGTCAAGCGATGAGACCATGCCGGACGATCTGACCCCCGCGGCCGCGCGACCGAGCCTCGCCGGCCTCGGTCGCGAAGCGCTCGCCGCCGAGCTTTCGGCGCTCGGTGCCGCGCCGTTCCGTACGCGTCAATTATGGCACTGGATCTATCACCGCGGCGTCACCGATTTCGCGGATATGACCAGCCTGGCGAAGGGGTTCCGCGACGAGCTGGCCGCCGCCTATACGCTGGCCCGGCCGGCGGTCAGCCAGGCGTTGCGCTCGGCCGACGGCACGCGCAAATGGCTGCTGCGCTTCGCCGACGGGCAGGAGGCCGAAACCGTCCACATTCCCGAAACCGACCGCGGCACGCTGTGCGTCTCGTCGCAGGTCGGCTGCACGCTGAACTGCACGTTCTGCCACACCGGCACCCAGCGCCTGGTGCGCAACCTCGGCGCCGCCGAGATTGTCGGCCAGGTCATGGTCGCGCGCGACGCGCTCGGCGAATGGCCGTCGCCGCGCGAAGACCGCCAGGTCACCAACATCGTGCTGATGGGCATGGGCGAGCCGCTTTACAATTTCGACAACGTGGCCGCCGCGATGAAGATCGTCATGGACCCCGAAGGGCTGGCGATCTCGCGCCGCAAGATCACCCTGTCGACCGCCGGGGTGGTGCCGATGATCCCGCGCTGCGGCGCCGAACTTGGCGTCAACCTGGCGATCTCGCTGCACGCGGTCACCGACGCGTTGCGCGACCAGTTGGTGCCGCTGAACCGCAAATATCCGATCGCGGAATTGCTCGATGCCTGCCGCGCCTATCCGGGGTCGAGCAACGCCCGGCGCATCACCTTCGAATACGTGATGCTGGACGGGGTCAACGACAGCCCGGCGGAGGCGCGCGAATTGGTGCGGCTGTTGAACGGCATCCCGGCCAAGGTCAACCTGATCCCGTTCAACCCGTGGCCCGGCGCACCGTTCCGCTGCTCGTCGGACCAGGCGATCGCGGCGTTTTCCGACATCGTCTTCGCCGCCGGCTATTCCGCGCCGGTGCGCACCCCGCGCGGCCGCGACATCCTTGCGGCGTGCGGCCAGTTGAAATCGGCGAGCGTCAGGGCGCGGCGAAGCGAACGCGCGGCCATGCCTGCCGCCTGACCACCGGCGCCGCGTGTTCTACCCGATCCTCGGCGCCGCGCTGCTCGGATATGCCGGGCTGGTCGGTGCGCTGTATCTCGGCCAGCGGCGGCTGCTCTACCGCCCGGAGCGGTGGCGTCCCCAATTGGGCGAGCTCGCGGCGCTGGGCGTGCGTGATGTTCGCCTGCGCACCGAGGATGGGCTGGTCTTGTTCTCCTGGTACCTGCCGCCCCGGACGGACCGGCCGGTGATCGCCTATCTGCACGGCACCGGCGGCCATATCGGCTATCGCGCCGAGCGCCTGCGCCGCTTTGCTGCGGTCGGGTTTGGGGTACTGCTGATCGAGTACCGCGGCTATGGCGGCAATCCCGGTTTCCCGACCGAGACCGGGCTTTACGCCGACGCCCGGGCGGCCCTGGATTTTCTTCCCGGTGCAGGGGTAGCGCCCCGGCGGACCGTGTTGTGGGGTGAGTCGCTCGGCTCGGCGGTCGCGGTGCGGATGGCGGTTGAACGCGAGGTCGCTGCGGTCGTGCTCGAGGCGCCGTTCACCAGCGTCGCCGAGGTTGCACAGCGGCATTACCCTTACGTCCCGGCGGCGCGGCTGGTGCGCGACCGCTTCGATTCGGCGGCGATCATCGGGCGGGTCGCGGCGCCGATCCTTGTCATGCACGGGGAGCGCGACGCGATCGTGCCGGTGCGTTACGGCCGCTCCCTGCTCGACCGGGCGGTGGCGCCGAAGGAGGCATGGTTTGCGCCGCAGGCAGGGCACGAGAACCTCGCCGAGTTCGGCGCCCTCGATGCGGCGATGGAATTTATCGGGCGTCGCCTCGAACCGGCGGCGGTCGCGCTCGAAACGGGTGTTGCCGGCAGCTAGTGTGGCGGATTTGAAGTTCGCACGGGTTTGGTGGCGGCCGCGTTATGAACTTCAAATCCGAGGGCCGGCCCCCGGGAAGCGAGAAATACGAACGCTTCAATCCAACAGAGCCATGCGCTGGGCGCGGCGTCGCCAGCCCGCTTCTGTTACCGCCTAGTCGTCGACGGGGACGGTGCCGCCCGAATGCGGGCCGCTGTTATCCTCGCGCGTTTGCCGCTCCCGCCCCTCGTCGAGCGTTATGGCGCTGCCCGAGCCTAACGACACCCAGAACAAGGTCGCGGCAAACACCACAAATGCGCCGACGACCAAAGACAGGATCACGATTTCGCTTGTGGACATCGTATTCCTCATCATCTGCGGTCGCAGCCTGGCGCGTTTCCGCCGGTAATGCCTTGATATGGATCAACGAGCGGCCGGCCGTATTGCGTCGCACCGGCGGGAATGACAAAAGACGGCGG
The DNA here is from genome assembly GCA_030041385.1 of Alphaproteobacteria bacterium. Lineage (GTDB taxonomy): Bacteria > Pseudomonadota > Alphaproteobacteria > ATCC43930 > CGMCC-115725 > DATARH01. Next base: position 49,553 of record JASHNY010000121.1, on the reverse strand, counting down.
CAACGCGGCGCGAGATAAGGACATGACCGATAAAGCAAGACCCGGCGACGTCAAAAAGGTAGTTCTGGCCTATTCGGGCGGGCTCGACACGTCGGTCATCCTGCGCTGGCTGCAAGAGACCTACCGCTGCGAGGTCGTCACCTTCACCGCCGATCTCGGCCAGGGCGAGGAATTGGCGCCGGCACGGCAGAAGGCCGAGCTGATGGGGGTCAGGGAAATCTTCATCGACGATCTGCGCGAGGAATTCGTGCGCGATTTCGTCTTTCCGATGTTCCGCGCCAACGCCTTGTACGAGGGCCAATACCTGCTCGGCACCTCGATCGCGCGGCCGCTGATCGCCAAGCGCCAGATCGAGATCGCCCGCCGGGTCGGCGCCGACGCGGTCGCGCATGGCGCCACCGGCAAGGGCAACGACCAGGTCCGCTTCGAGCTTTCCTATTATGCGCTGCAGCCGGACATCAAGGTCATCGCCCCATGGCGCGAATGGGATTTGAACTCGCGCACACGTCTGCTCGACTATGCCGATCAGCACCAGATCCCGATTGCCCGCGACAAGCGCGGCGAGGCGCCGTTTTCGGTCGATGCCAACCTGTTGCACATTTCGGCCGAAGGAAAGGTGCTCGAAGACCCGTGGAGCGAGCCCGAGGAATACGTCTACAGCCGCACCGTCGCGCCCGAGAACGCGCCCGACCGGGCGCAATATGTCGAGATCGATTTCGCGCGCGGCGACCCGGTCGCGGTCGATGGCGAAACCTTGTCGCCGGCGGCGTTGCTGACCCGGCTCAACGAGCTTGGCGGGCAGCACGGGGTCGGCCGGCTCGACCTGGTCGAGAACCGCTTTGTCGGCATGAAATCGCGCGGCGTCTATGAGACCCCCGGCGGCACGGTATTGCAGGCGGCGCATCGCGGGATCGAAAGCCTGTGCCTCGACCGCGGTGCGATGCACCTCAAGGACGAGCTGATGCCGCGCTACGCCGAACTGATCTACAACGGGCTCTGGTTCTCGCCCGAGCGCCGCATGCTGCAGGCGCTGATCGATGAGAGCCAGCAGCAGGTCGCTGGCCGGGTGCGCCTGAAATTGTACAAGGGCGGAGTGCGGGTTGTCGGTCGCCAATCGCCCAACAGCCTCTACAGCCAGGCTCACGTGACCTTCGAGGAAGACGCCGTCTATGACCAGCGCGACGCCGAGGGGTTCATCAAGCTGAACGCCCTGCGCCTGCGCCTCGCCGCCCGGCGGGATCAGAAATAGCCGCGATGGTGCTGCTCCGGGCCTTCGCCGCCCTGATGCTGCTGTCGGCCGCGGCGCAAGCGCAGGCCATCGTCGCTGACCTGCCGACCCCGATGGGAACCGAACGGGCGGCCTTCCTGCCGGCGCCGGCCGCCCGAGTGAGTGTGGTGCTGCTCGCAGGCGGCGAGGGAATCGTGCGGATCAACCAGGTCGGCGATACCAGCAACGGTAACTTCCTGGTCCGGACCCGCGCGATGTGGGCGCCTTACGGCATCAACGCCGTGATCCTCGGCTCGCCGGACAACCGCTCGCTGATGGGCCAGCGGTCGAGTGCCGCCTATCTCGCGGCGCTGGCGGCTGCGGTCGATTTCGCCCGGTCGCGCGGCAACGCGCCGGTTTGGCTGATCGGCACCAGCATGGGCTCGGTCGCCGCCGTCAATGGCGGAGCGCATCTCGGCGGCAAGGTGGCCGGGGTGGTGTTGACCTCGTCGGTGACGAGGGTCAGCCCCCGAGCCGGCGAGGCGGTTTCCAGCGCCGGTCCCGCCGCAATCACGGTGCCGGCGCTCGTCGTCGCCAATAGCGGGGATTCGTGCCGCTTCAGCCCGCCGGGCGACGCCCCCGGCCTCATCGCCTCAATGCCGGCCGCGCCACGCAAGGAGCTTATTCTCGTCGACAGCAGGGCAATCCGATCCGACCCGTGTGAGGCGTTCTCGCCGCACGGCTATCTCGGGATCGAGGCTGAGGTGATTCAGCGCATCGCCACCTGGATCAACGCCGCGCCGGGACGGTGAGGGTCGCGAAACCCGGCGGCAAGCAGCGGCGGCACCTGTTCCGCCCAGCTGCCGCCGTCCGACGCCAGCGAATGGGTGATGCACACGGTCGGCGCAGTCTCGGGACCGAGGAGGTCATAGGCGATCGCACCCCCGTTCAGCGGCAGCCTCATGACGCTTCTCCGACCCTAAGGGGCGATCTGGAACAGGTATGGCGCAATGTCTTCGTCGATCAGGATGCGCACGAAATAAAGGATCAGGATCAGGATGACCGGCGAGATGTCGAGGCCGCCGAAATTCGGCAATAGTGAGCGGATCGGCCGCAACAGCGGTTCGGTGACGCGGTAGAGGAAATCGCCGATCAGCGCGACCGCGCGGTTGTAGCGGTTGACGACGCCGAAGGCCAGCAGCCAACTCAGGACCGCCTGGGCGATCAGCAGCCAGATGTAAATGGTGATGATCGTGTCGATTAACCAAATCAGAGCGTTCATGCGGGCGCCTCGTGCCGTCCTGCCGCGCGACCGTAGCCGCAGCGCCGGACGCTCGCAAGCGCTGGCAGAAACCCGGCAGCCGCGCTTGACAGGCCCGGGCGCGCTCCTCATAGTCCGCGCCGCCCGGCGGGCCGATACCGCGCGGTTGGGGCTGTAGCTCAGCTGGGAGAGCGCCGCGTTCGCAATGCGGAGGTCAGGGGTTCGATCCCCCTCAGCTCCACCAACCCGCTGCCGCCATCAGACAGGCCGTCATGGCATCGGCCTGGGCGCGACCCTGAGGCGGGGCGTGGGCTAATCGGGCCGCAGCAGCGTTCGCCACCAGCGCCAGGTCAAGGCCATCGCCAGCAGGCCTTCGAGCCCGGTCAACGTCGTCGCCCACGGCGCGCCGATCAGCCCCGCCATCAAGCCGATATGGAGAAAGCCGAACAGGCCGGAGCCGATGCACAGCGACAAGACGCCGTAAAGCCGGCTGCGCATTTCGGGCGGCGCCGCCAGGTAGATCAATGTCGCCTGCATGACGCTGAAGCCGGAGTTGGCCACCCCGGTGCACACCAGCGCGCTGCCGGCGAAAACGGTCTGCGGGGCCAGCGCGAACACGATCAGCAGAACCAGATAGCTCAGCACCGCACCGACATAAAGCCGGGTGAAATGGCGGGGTTTCGCCCGCAGCGCGATCGCGATCGCGCCGAGAAACGAGCCGACCCCGGTCATGCTGGCGAGAATGCCGATCCCGGTCGCCGCCAGGTGCAGGCTATCCTGGCCGATCACCGGGATCATGCTGGTGAAGGGCCAGCCGAACACGTTGTAGATCACGGTCACGGTCAGGATCGCGATCAGCCGGCGGTCGTTGCGGACCAGCATCAGGCCTTCGATCATGCGGGTCAGCACGCCCCCCGCCTTGGTCGGGGCGACGGTGTTGCGGTGGCGCAGCCGAAACGCTGCAACGATCGCCAGCGAGTAGCAGGTGACGCTGACGGTGAAGGCGCCGCCGATGCCGACGCTGGCCAGCACCAGCCCGCCGACTGTCGGTCCCAGCATCTGGCTGGCGTTGTTGGCGCCGACATCGGCCGCCATCGCCGCGCCCATGCGCTCGCTGCCCACGACCTCCCCGATCATGACTCGCCGGACTGGGTTGTCGGCTGCCCAGGCGATGCCGCTGACAAAGCTGCCGAGCGCGAGGTGCCACACCGCCAGCCATCCGCCATAGGCGAGCACGGCCATCGTCAGCGAGCCGCCGAGCATCACCGTCAACACCGCAATCTCGGCCGAACGGCGCTCGACTCGCTCGGCCAGCGCCCCGATCGGCGCCCCGAACAGCGCCATCGGCAGGATCCGCAGCAACGTCATCAGCGCCACGTCGAAGGCCGAAGCGGTGCGCTCGTAGACAAAGACCGCGATCGCCAGGGTTTCGAGCCAGCGCACCCCGAACACCGCGAGGCCGATCAGCCACAGCCGGCGGAAGTCGGCGTTCCCCAGCAATCGGGAGGCGACGCCGTCGCGGCGAGGGCGCGGGATCGCCGGCGCCACCCCGGCCGAGGTGGCGCGCGCCACGCCGAGCGCGGCAAGGAGCCTGTCGTTGAGGCGCATCTCGCTGAGGTTTGCCCGGCGGTTCCCGCGTGCGGCCGGTTGTTGCCCCTGGCCACACCGGCTTAGTGTACACGGCGGCCGACCGTCGCGGTCGGTCTTTTGACCAATATTCAGGCAGTGAGGGCGGCGATGGATCTGGGGCTCAACGGCAAGAGGGCGCTGGTCACCGGCGGCACGCGGGGGATCGGCCGAGCGATCGTCGAGCTGCTGGCCGAGGAGGGCTGCAACGTGGCGCTGTGTGCGCGCAGCGCCGGCCCGGTCGCGGACACCGTGGCCGCGCTCGAAAGGAAGGGCGTCCGCGCCATCGGCCATGCCGTCGATGTGGCCGATATCGCGGCGCTGAAATCCTGGGTCGAGGAGGCTGCGGCCGGTCTCGGCGGCATCGATATTTTCGTCGCCAATGTCAGCGCCCTGGCCCAGGGCATGGACGAAGCATCATGGCGCCGCGGCTTCGAGATCGACGTGATGGCGACGGTGTTCGGCTGCGAGGCGGCGGTGCCGTTCCTCGAACAATCGGGCGCCGGCGCGATCGTCGTCGTCGGCAGCACCGCGATGGCCGAAATCTACGGGCCGAATCGCTCCTATGCCGCGGTCAAGGCGACGCTGGTCCCCTACGTCAAGGGGTTGGCGCGCAATCTGGCGGCCAAGAACGTGCGCGCCAACCTGGTCTCGCCCGGCAACGTCTATTTCAAGGGCGGCGTGTGGAACATCGCCGAACAGCGCAATCCCGAATTTTTCAAATCGATGATCGCGCGCAACCCCACGGGGCGGATGGGCACGCCGGAAGAGGTCGCCGATGCCGTGGTGTTCCTGGCCAGCCCGCGCGCCAGCTTCATCACCGGCACCAACCTGATCATCGACGGCGCCTTGACCCAGCGCGTGCAGTTTTAGCGCCGGGTCCCTACTCGCCGGCCGGTGCGGCTAATACAGAAACGAATCGCGGAAATATTGCGCACAGACCTGCCTGACGCTTACCCGCACCTGCGCCGCCGGATCGCGATGCTTCAGCACGACGTGAACATCGATGCCATGCAAGGCCTCGCCGTACTCCCACGAATAGCGGTTGGTTACCGGCATCGCGCTGAATGACCGCACGATGCCGCGCGGCACTTGGGCGATGATCCGAGCGGTCACCTGGCCGAGGCTGTCGGTCGCGACAAAGGTGCGCATGTCGTCGCGGGCGTAGTCGGTGAAATCGCTGGCGCCCAGCGTGATTTGGGTGGTGCGGGCCGGGCTGGCGGGGTTGTTCTCGTCGCACGGGGCGGCAGTTGCAAGGCCCGGGGCGGCAACGAGGAAGAGGGCGGCGCCGACCACCGCGCCCGTCGATTTCCGCCAGCGCCGCATCGCGATCTCCCCTGAAACCCCGGCGATATAGTGCATGTCGCGCGTGCGGTCGTGCAAAAACTTGCCGCTGGCGACGGCCTTGCGGCGCCTCAATGAAATTACGCGGCGCGGGCCGGCGGCTGCCCCCGGAACCCGCGCACACGGGCGCCAGCGGGAAATACGGCCGTCGCCGTGGTACCTCCGCCGGGGGTGCTGGCGAGCGAGAGGTCGCCACCGTGCAGCCGCATCAGCGCGCGGGCGATCGGCAGGCCTAGGCCGGTGCCCGGCGTCGCCGCGGCGGCGCCGGTGGCCCGGCCGAACGGCTCGAAGGCGAGGCGGATCTCCTCGGTCGACATGCCGATCCCGGTATCGGCGACGGTGATTGCAACTCCCCCGTCGCGCCGCCCGGTGAAGCGCAGTGCGACCCGCCCGCCGGCCGGGGTGAACTTGATCGCGTTCGACAGCAGATTGACCAGCACCTGCTTGGCGGCGCGCGGGTCGGCGGTGAGGTCGGGGCAGGTATCGGCGCCGCCCACCGTCAGCGCCACGTTGCGCTCGCCCGCCATGAATTCGACGAGGTCGAGCGAAGAGCGCGCCAGCGTCGTGGCGGAAAGCCGAACCGGCGCGATCTCCATCTTCCCCTCTTCAAGCCGGGCGATGTCGAGCAGGTCGTTGATCAGCGACAAAAGGTGGCCGCCGGCGTCGCGGATCAGGCCGGCATATTCGACGTAGCGGGCATTGGCGACGGGGCCGAACATCTGGCGCTGGATCGTCTCGGAAAAGCCGATGATGGCGTTGAGTGGGGTGCGCAGTTCGTGCGTCACCTGGGCGAAAAAGCGCGATTTTGCGCGGCTCGCCTCGTCGGCGCGGGTTGCCGCGGCGGTCAGTTCCGCCACGTTCTGGCGCAACGTCACCGCTTCGCGCACCGCCGCATGGGCCGCGGCGCGGCGGCGGTAATGGTCGAACAGCACCGCGGCCAGCGCGACGAGCAGGCCGGCGCCGCCGACCAGCAATCCGTTGCGCAGCCACACCGCGCGCCATGCCTTTTCGATCTCGCCCGCGCGGCGGCCATAGGCGACCTCGAGCGGGAAGGAGGGCACGAAGGCGGTCGCGCCGGCAACCGCAGTGCCGCCAAGATGCAACAGCACGGTGCCATCGCTGCGCCGGATCAACAGCGCGCCGCCGGCGGGAAGATTCTCGGTCGGGGCCAGGCTGGCCGCGTCGATGACGACCAGCGCCGCGCCGGCGGAATGGCCGTCCTCCGCAAAGCGGGCGCGCGCCAGCCCGATCAAGGCGGTGCCGAGTTCGGGCGCGGGAACCGCCCGCGTCACATAAAGCCCCGGCGTGATCGACAAGCCGCGGCTGGAAGCGGCGGCGATCTCGGCGAGCTCCGACCCGGGAAAGCCGCTCGGCGCGCTCGCCAATATGTCGCCGTCCGCGCCGAGCACCGCGACCGCCCGTGCCCCGGGAACCAGGGTCGGCGCCAGCGCCAGCAGGTTCTGCGTCGTCGGCTCGGCGCCCTCGGAATCCGCCGCCAGACGATCGAGCAGCCGCTCGTCCCGCGCCATCACGTCGTGCACCGCTGCGGCGGTGCGGGCGGCGACCGCGTCGCGCTCGCGCACGGCCGTCGCATAGCGGTCGGAGCGGTCGGCGGCGGCCAGGCCGATAAAGGCCCCGATCAGAATGATCGCCAACGCGATGGTCGTGCAGCGCTGGCAAGCCGAAAAAACGATGCGGCTCGGGTCGGGTCCGGTTTGCTGCATCAGTCGCTTTGCAGCCTTCGCAGAGTCGTTAACGATCGTTCAACTTGGTTAATTTTGTATTGACGAGCCGGCCGCATCGCAGCGCGGCCAGCGCTGGTCAACGGGCCTCGCATGCGAAATAGGCATGGTCGCCGCTGCTGCCGGTATAGCGAGCGACCCGGTTGAACTCGGCGCAATGGCGCTGGGCAACGGCGGTGGCGGCCGCAACGTCGCCGCTATAGTCGACCTCGGCGTGGTTGGCGTCGCCCTCGTCGATGAACGGCTGCGATGTCATGCACCCGGCGCCGGCGAGCGCAATCAGGCATGCCGCAACCGCGCGCGTAACCCTGAGCATCCCTTCGCCTTCGTGGATCGGCCAAGCCGGGTAATGTGGCGGTTTCCCCGGTCGCTGTCGATACTTGCGCGCAAGAGCCTTCGCACCATCCCGCTCTTCCCCTAAGATTGCCGGCCGACATCGCGATAAGGGACCGGTTCGTGGCGCTGCGCACCCCGTATCTGATGTTTCTCGGCGACGCGCCCGACCAGCTGGCCGCCAAGACCGCGGCCGGCATTGCCTATTGGCGACCGGAGATGTCGCGCGGCCAGTTCCGGCTGCCCGGCTGCCGCGCCGATCTCGGCCTTCCCGACATGACGATCGAGGCCGCCGCCGCCGCCGGCATCGGCACGGTCATTATCGGCGTCGCCAATCGCGGCGGGTTTCTCGGCGAGGGGTGGGAGGTGCCGCTGGTCGAGGCCCTCGAACGCGGCATGGATCTGGCGAGCGGGTTGCACCGCCGGCTCGGCGAGGTGCCGGCGTTGCGCGATGCGGCGGCAAGGCGCGGCCGCAACCTCATCGACGTGCGCCATCCCACCCGCGACTTTGCCGTGGCGAGCGGGGTCAAGCGCCCGGGGAAGCGGCTGCTGACGGTCGGCACCGATTGCTCCTGCGGCAAGATGTTCACGGCGCTGGCGCTCGAACGCGAAATGCGCAGCCGCGGCCTCGACGCCGAGTTCCGCGCCACCGGGCAGACCGGGATCTTCATCGCTGGCGACGGCGTGTCGATCGACGCGGTCGTCGCCGATTTCATTCCCGGCGCAGTCGAATGGCTGAGCCCGGCTGCCGACCCCGATCACTGGGACGTGATTGAGGGTCAGGGATCGCTGTTCCACGCCTCCTATGCCGGGGTCAGCCTGGGGCTGTTGCACGGGGCGCAGCCGGATGCGCTGGTCATGTGCCACGAGCCGACCCGCACCCATATGCGCGGCTTGCGCCATTTCCCGGTGCCGGACCTCGCCCTGTGCATCGAGCGCAACCTCGAGGCGGCGCGCCTGACCAACCCGGCGGTGCGCTGCATCGGGGTCAGCGTCAATACCGATGCGCTCGACCTCGGCGCCGCGCGGGACTTTTTGCGGCGCACCGAGGATGTGCTGCGCCTGCCCTGCACCGACCCGGTGCGCACCGGGGTTGGGCCGCTGGTCGATCGCCTGTCTGGCTGAGCCGCCATGGCCCGGTCCGCCCCGCGCCTGACGGTGACCCGCGAGGCATGGCCGCTGGCCCAGACATTCCGGATTTCTCGCGGCAGCCGCATGACGGCCGAGGTCGTGGTGGCCGAGATCGCCGCCGACGGCTGTCGCGGGCGCGGCGAATGCGTGCCCTATCCGCGATACGGCGAGAGCGTCGACCGGGTCGTGGCGGCGATCGCGGCGATGACCGAGGCGGTCGCCGCCGGGTTCGACCGGGCCGAACTGCAGCGCGCGATGCCGCCCGGCGCGGCGCGCAACGCGCTCGATGCGGCGTTCTGGGATCTCGAAGCCAAGCGCACCGGCACCAGCGCCGCCGCGCTCGCCGGGATCGGCCCGCTGCACGCATTGACCACCGCCTATACGCTGAGCCTCGACACGCCCGAGCGGATGGGCGCCGCCGCGGCGGCTTCGCGCGACCGCCCGCTGTTGAAGCTCAAACTGACCGGCGCCGGCGATCTTGCCCGGGTCCGCGCGGTGCGGGAGGCGGCGCCGCAGGCACGGCTGATCGTCGATGCCAACGAAGGCTGGAGCGAGCGGGACTATGTGCAGCTGGCGCCCGGCCTCGCCGCGCTCGGGGTCGAACTGATCGAGCAGCCATTGCCGGAGGCGGGCGACGCGGTGCTTGCCAAGCTGGCGCATCCGGTCCCGGTATGCGCCGACGAATCCTGTCATACCAGGGCCGATCTCGACCGCCTTGCCGGACGCTACGACGCGGTCAACATCAAGCTCGACAAGAGCGGCGGCCTGACCGAGGCGCTGGCGCTTGCCGAGGCGGCGTCGCGTCGCGGCTTCGCCGTCATGGTCGGCTGCATGGTCGGCACCTCGCTGGCGATGGCGCCGGCCGTGCTCGTCGCCCAGAAGGCGCGGGTCGTCGATCTCGACGGCCCGCTGTTGCTGGCCCAGGACCGGGTTCCGGGCCTCTGTTACGACGGCAGCTCGCTGCATCCGCCGGAACCCGAATTATGGGGCTAGCCATAGAGGAGGACCCGGCCAAGGAGTTGGTGTACGCGCCCCGCGATCTCGACGAAGGGCTGCGTGCGCTCGCCGGCGAGGAGGTGTTTCGCGCCATTCTCGAGCGCGCCGGCGCGCCGCGCTTCCGGCGCCGGCGCAACGGCTTCGCGACATTGCTGCACATCATCCTCGAACAGCAGGTGTCGATCGATGCGGCGGCGGCGATGCACCGCCGCCTCGCCGGGTTGTGCAGGCCGCTGGCCCCGGCACCGTTTCTGGCGCTCGACGACGCGACCTTGCGCGCCTGCGGCTTCAGCCGCCAGAAAATGGGCTATGCCCGCGGGCTGGCGACGGCAGTCGCCGAGGGCAGCCTCGATTTCGCCCGGCTGCAGACGGCGGATGATGCGATCGCCTACGCCGATCTCGTGCGGCTGAAAGGGATCGGGCAGTGGAGCGCCGAAATCTACCTGATCTTTGCGCTCGGCCGGGCCGACATCTGGCCCGCCGCCGATCTTGGCCTGCAATTTTCCGTGGCGGAATGCCTCGGGCTCGATGCGCGCCCGGCGGAACGCGCCCTGCGCGATCTCGGCGAGCGCTGGCGGCCATGGCGCTCGGTCGCCGCATGTCTGTTCTGGCAGTCCTACCTGCACAAGCGCGGCCGCGCCGCCCCGATACTGCCGCCGGAACTCTACGCCTGAAGCCGCTGGCCGCGGCACGCTATGATTTCGGCAGGATGAACACCTGGCCGGGATAGATCAGGTTGGGGTCTCGGATGCTGCCGCGATTGGCCTGGTAGATGATCGTGTACCGCACGCCTTCGCCATAGGCGTGCCGCGCCAACAGCCACAGATTGTTGCCCGGCCTGACGACGTAGCGCTCTCCTGCCGGCACCGCGACGGCGCCGGGTGCAGCGAACGGCGCCTTGACGAGCTGCGCGACCGCGCCGTTTGTCGCCGCCGTCTCGGCGCGCAACTCGATGCTCTTTCCGGGCGCGGCCAGCGGCGCCTGCAACGACCAGTCGCCGCGCGCATCCGCGGTTGCGGTGCCGAGCTCGGCGGCATTGGCATAGACGTGAACGGCGGCGCCGGGCGCGGCATGACCGGCGAGCGCGAGGTGGCCGTGCCCGTCATATTCGGCGGTGTCGATGCTGAGGCTGCCGGGTTGCGGCGCACCGCCCGGCTGCTGCAACACCCGGGTCGCGCCTTTGCCGTTGCCGGGGACCAACACGGCGACCGTCGTGCCGGGCCTTGCCGCCGCCGCGACTTCGACCGCGACGGTGTCGGCGGAGAACCGCCTGGCGCCGCTCAGCGGGTCGGTCGCTTCGAGGCTGAGTTGGTGGTCGCCGGGGGCAAGCGCCGAATCGGGCATCAGCACCCATTCGCCGTTGGCGTCGGCGGTGACCGCGCCGATCGACGTGCCGTCGGCGAGCACCTGCACCTGCGCACCGGGGCTGGCGCGGCCGGCGATCACCGCGTGGCCGTTGGGATCGACCTTGACGATATCGAAGCTGGGAGGCGAGGGGGCGGGCGTTGGCGTGGCCGGCACGGCATGCGGCGGCGCCGTGGCCGCGGCGCTCTCGGCAGGGGCCTTGGGCGACACCGCTTTCGGCGCGACGCCAAGGCGCGGGTAATAGAATCCGACCGCGGCGGCAATCGCCACCACTGCCACCGCACCCGCTGCGCCCAGCCACCAGCCGCGTTGCACCGGATCCGCCGCCCCGTGCGTCTCAACAAGGCGCGAATCTATGCCTCGGGAGGCGCCCTTGCAATCGCGCCGGAAACCGACCAAGACAGCGCGGGCAAAGGGCGGAGACCGGCAAGCGATGCGGAGAATCGGGCGGCTGTGCGTCTATTGCGGCTCGTCGGGCAGGGTCGACGAACGCTATCGCGCCGCGGCGAGCGAATTGGGTATGCGCCTGGCAGAGTCGGGCATCGAGTTGGTATTCGGCGGCGGCCGGGTCGGGCTCATGGGGCTCGTTGCCGACGCCGCCCTCGCCGGCGGCGGTCGCGTCACCGGGGTGATCCCCGGCGCCTTGCGCGACGCCGAACTGGCGCATCATGGGGTCAGCGAGCTGGTCATCGTCGATACGATGCACGAGCGCAAGCGGGTCATGGCCGAGCGGGCCGATGCCTTCGCCGTGTTGCCGGGCGGCGTCGGCACGCTCGACGAAACCTTCGAGACCTTGACCTGGCGCATGCTGCGCCTGCACGACAAGCGCATCTTCCTTGTCGATGTCGAGGGCTATTGGCAGCCTCTGCTTGACCTGTTCGACCATGTCGTCGCGGCGCATTTCGCCGGGCCGCTCATCCCCAACCTCGTCGAGCCGGTGCCCGGCGTCGAGGCGCTGATGGATATCCTGTCGCGGCCGCAACGGGGCAATCCGGCCGGGTAGGCCGGGGGCCGGCTTGCCTCGGCCGGCGGCGCTCTCTATCTTCCGGCGATCCTGCAGGCAAGGGTGATATCGATGGCGAAGATCAAGGTAAAGACGCCGGTCGTCGAGCTCGATGGCGACGAGATGGCGCGCATCATGTGGAGCTTTATCAAGGACAAGCTGATCCTGCCCTACCTCGATATCGACCTGAAATATTACGATCTGGGCATCGAATCGCGCGATGCGAGCGACGACCGCATCACCGTCGATGCCGCCAACGCGATCAAGCAATACGGGGTCGGCATCAAATGCGCCGGGATCACCCCCGACGAGGCGCGGGTTGAGGAATTCCACCTCAAGCGCATGTACAAATCGCCCAACGGCACCTTGCGCAACATCATCGGCGGCACGATCTTTCGCGAGCCGATCGTGTGCCAGAACGTGCCGCGACTGGTGCCGAACTGGACCCGGCCGATCGTGATCGGCCGCCACGCCTATGCCGACCAGTACGCGGCGACCGATTTTGTCGTGCCCGGCCCCGGCAAATTGACCATCACCTTCGCCCCGGCCGATGGCGGCACGCCGGTCACGCGCGAGGTGTTCAACTTTCCCGGCGGCGGCGTCGCGCTGGGCATGTACAACCTCGACGAATCGATCCGGGGTTTCGCCCGCTCGTCGTTCAATTACGGGCTCAACCGCGGCTGGCCGGTCTACCTGTCGACCAAGAACACGATCCTCAAGGCCTATGACGGGCGCTTCAAGGACCTGTTCCAGGAGGTGTTCGACAACGAATTCGCCGCCGAGTTCAAAAAGCGCAATTTGACCTACGAGCACCGGCTGATCGACGACATGGTCGCGCTGGCGCTGAAGTGGAACGGCGGTTTCGTCTGGGCTGCGAAGAATTATGACGGCGACGTCCAGTCCGACACGCTGGCGCAGGGCTTCGGCTCGCTCGGCATGATGACCAGCGTGCTGATGACGCCGGACGGCAAGACGGTGGAGACCGAGGCGGCGCACGGCACCGTCACCCGCCACTATCGCCAGCACCAGCAGGGCAAGGAGACCTCGACCAACCCGATCGCCTCGATCTTCGCCTGGACCCGCGGCCTCAAATTCCGCGGCCAGTTCGACAATACGCCCGACGTGGTCCGCTTTGGCGAGGCGCTGGAGAAGGTCTGCATCGAAACGGTCGAAGGCGGCGAGATGACCCGCGACCTTGCCATCCTGATCCGGGCCGACCACCCGTGGCTGACGACCAACCAGTTTCTCGACAAGCTCGACAGCAACCTGCAGAAAGCGATGCGCTGAACCAAAGCGGCGGCAGCCGCATTTCCATGGCTGCGGCGGCGCCGACATGCGTTAGACTTGCCGCGGATCGTCTTGGGAGGCCAGGAGATGCGGCTGACAATCGCATTCCTGATGCTGCTCGCGGTCAGCATCGGCAGCGCCGCGGCGGCCGGTACGGACGAAGGCGCGGCACCGGCGCAGGGCTGGCTCGAACAGATCACGGCGCAGATCGAAAACGAGGTCACGGCAGATGTCGCGATGGCGCCGTCGATCCCGGCGGCGGTGGCGCGCGAATGGCGCTCGCTGGATAGCGCGGGCTCGGCAATCGGCGTCGTCGCGGATCTGGCCTGGGTCACCGCCGCGGCTCTGATTGCGCTGTTGGCCGAGGCCGGCACGACACGGGTGTTGAGCCGCCGCCCGCGCCGGCGGATCGGGCTGCGGGCGGGCGGCGCACGCCTGATCGATGTGCTGGCGCTGATGGCCTGCGACGTCGCTGGGATCGTCGTCTTCGTTGCGGTTTTGGCAATTGCCCGGCGGCACGTTCTGCCGCTCTTGGGCATCACCACGGCGCTTGCAGTGCTGGCGCTGAACGTATTGATCCGGTGGCGGATAGTTTCGCTGATTCTGCGCGTGATCCTGCGGCCGGGGCTGCCGGAGGCGCGGCTGGTCGATCTCGGCGATGCCGAGGCATCGCACCTGACGCGGTTTGTTTCGCTCGCCGTGCTCGTCCTTATCGTGCTCGTCGGCTTCGGCCGCTACGGGCTGATGGGCGCTGGCAGCGGCGCCGCGCATGTCAACGGGCTGATCATCGCTTTGGTGGTGTGCGGCATCAACGCGCTGATCATCGTGCACGCGCGCCGCGCCGGGGAGGCGCTGATCCGCGGGCGGCGCGGCGGCGGGGTGATGACCGCGATCCGGGCCGGGGTGGCGCGCGCCTGGGTTCCGGCCGGGCTGGCCCTCGTCGCCGGCGTGTTCGTGTGTTTCGTCGCCGGGTTGTCGCTGGGATTGCTCGTCTATTACTACGCCATGACCTCGACCCTCGGCGTCTTGTTCGTTCTGCTGGTGCTCGATCGCCTGACCGAGTGGGAGTGGCGCGACGTCGCTCCGGGGGCGTACGTCGCGTTGGGGGCGCGCGCCGCGGCGCGGATGCTGCGCGCTTTCACGCTCGTGATCGGCGCGATATTGCTCGCCCGGATATGGACGCACGCGCTGCACATGTCCCAGGCTGGGGCCGCCTCGGCGATGCGCTCGGCGATGGCGGCGGTGGGCACGCTGTTCGTCGCCTTCCTCATCTGGGAACTGGTCCGGCTCGCGATCGACCGGCACCTGGAAGGGAGCGGCGGCGGGCCAAGCCGGCCCGGCGATGACGATGCGGCAGGGCCGGCGTCGCGGCTGCAGACCATCCTGCCGCTGTTGCGTGCCGCCTTCGCCGTGGCCATCGCCGTGGTCGCGGTCCTGATCGTGCTGTCGCGCCTTGGCGTCGATACCGCGCCGCTGATCGCCGGTGCCGGGGTGTTTGGCCTGGCGGTCTCGTTCGGCTCGCAATCGCTCGTGCGCGACATCATCTCCGGGCTGTTCTACATGTGGGACGATGCGTTCCGGGTCGGCGAGTACATCGATGCCGGCCGGCTCAAAGGGACGGTCGAGACGCTGGGCATCCGCTCGGTGAAATTGCGCCACCAGAACGGGCCGCTGCACACGATTCCGTATGGCCAGCTCGGCGCGGTGACCAATCTCAGCCGCGATTTCGCGACGATCAAGTTCAACCTGCGCCTCGAACCGGGCACCGATGTCGAGCTGGTGCGGCGGACCGCCAAGCAGATCGGCCTCGCCATGCAGGAAAATGAAGAAATGGCGGCCGAGGTCATGCTGCCGCTCAAATTGCAGGGCATTGCCGAAGTCGTCGACACCGCGCTGGTATTGCGGTTCAAATTCACCGTGCGGCCGGTCAAGCCGAGCTGGGTGCAGCGCGAATACCTGAAGCGGATCTATCAAGTCTTCGCCGAAAAAGGCATCCGCTTTGCCTCGGGGGCATTGACCTTGCAGACCGTGCCGGCACCGGTGGAACTGCCGGCACCGGTCGCCCGGGCCGAGCTGCCGGCGGCGCAGGGCATGACGGCTGGTGCTGCCGCCGGCGCGGTGGAGCTGCCCGCGGTGGTTGTGCCGAGCCCGGCGGGCTGATCCCTGAATTTCCTTGGCGGCAGACACGCGGTCGCGGCGCGGCCCGATACAATTCGGTGGAGGAACGACATGCGCATCGGCGCCTTCTATTTCCCGGCCGATTACGGCATCGACATCGCCGAACTGGCGCGCGCCCTCGAAGACCGCGGCTTTGCCTCGCTCTACGTGCCCGAGCACACCCACATTCCGACCAGCCGCAAAACGCCGTTCGGCGGCGGCGGCGAATTGCCGAAGCGCTACTCGCACACGCACGACCCGTTCGTCGCGCTATCCTTTGCCGCGGCGGCGACCAAGAAGCTGCTGCTCGGCACCGGGATCTGCCTCATTCCCGAGCGCGACCCGATCGTCACCGCGAAATGTGTCGCCAGCCTCGACCAATTGTCCGGCGGGCGCTTTGTTTTCGGCATCGGCGGCGGCTGGAACGTCGAGGAGATGGAAAACCACGGCGCTCGCTATAACACCCGCTTCAAATTGATGCGCGAGCGCATCCTGGCGATGAAGGCGCTGTGGACCGAGGACGAAGCGTCCTTTCACGGCGAGATGGTCGATTTCGATCCGGTCTGGTCGTGGCCGAAGCCGGCGCAGCGCCCGCATCCGCCGATTCTGCTCGGCGGCGAGAGCGATTACACATTGCGCCGGGTCGTCGAATATTGCGACGGCTGGTTTCCGCGGCCGCAGCGCGGCTGGGACATCCGCCACGAGCGCGACCGGCTGCGCCGCATGGCCGAGCAGCATGGGCGCGATTTCAGGAGCCTGTTCATCTCGGTGTTCCGGGCACCTCCCGACGCGGCCGCGCTCGCCGAGTATCGCGCCGCCGGCATAGAGGAAGCGGTGCTCGAAATTCCCGACCAGAGCCGCGACGACATCCTGCGCCTGATCGACCGCTACGCGCCGCTGCTCGCTTAGCCCATAACATGACCATCCTTTCGGCAGGGCGCGCCCGCGCCGGCGCGGCGCCTGCGACCACGATCGAAACGCGCCGGTCGTGGATCGTCGCGATCACCGCAGTCGCGGTCTACGGCGTTTCCTACGGCGCGCCGATGATAACGGTGGTCGGGCTGAAGACCATCGCCGGCGACCTCGGCGGCGGGCGTGCGATACCCGCCCTCGCCTACTCGGTGGCCTGGCTCGGCGCGGCGGTGGGCGGGATCATCATGGGGCGGCTCGCCGAACGCGTCGGAATACGCTGGGTCGTCGGCTTCGGCGCGGTGATGATCGGGATCGGCCTGGCGATCTGCGCCAGCGGCGGGTCGGCCGCCCTCCTGATCGGCCACGGGCTGTTCATGGGGCTGATCGGCAATGCCTGCATCAACGCGCCGCTCTACATCTACATCGCGCGCTGGTTCGACCGCCGGCGTGGCACCGCGCTGGCGCTGATTTCGAGCGGCCAGTATGTCGCCGGCGCGGTGTGGCCGACCCTGTTCGAGCGGGCGATTGCCGGGATCGGTTGGCGCCACACGATGCTGGTATATGCGGCATTCGAGATCGTCGCGATTTTGCCGATGGCCGGGCTGATGTTCACGGCGGCGCCGGAAACCGTGCACCTCGAACAGGCCCCCGCCGGGCCGCGCCGCAGCGCGCCGGTGATCGGCTTGCGGCCCAATGTTGCGCTCGGCTTCCTCTGTTTTGCCGGTCTCTTGTGCTGCATCCCGATGGCGATGCCGCAGGGTCACCTCGTCGCCTATTGCAGCGATCTCGGCATTCCGGCATCGCAGGGCGCGGCAATGCTGTCGGTGGTCCTCGGCTGCGCCTTTGTCAGCCGGCAATTCTGGGGGTTGCTGTCCGACCGTATCGGCGGGTTGCGCACGATACTGGCAGGATCGGTGTGCCAGGTCACCGCGCTGATCGGGTTTCTCGTCACCCAGAACGAGGCGGGTCTGTTTGCCGTTGCGGCCTGGTTCGGCCTCGGGTTCAGCGGCATTATTCCGGCTTACGTGCTGGCGATCCGCGAATTGTTTCCCGCGGCCGAGGCGCCGTGGCGCATTCCCACGGTACTGATGTTCACGGGTTCCGGCATGGCGGTCGGGGGCTGGCTCGCCGGCGCGATCTTCGACCGGTTCGGGTTTTATGCCGCCGCCTTTGCCGCCGGGATCGCGATCAACCTGTTGCACGTCGTCGTCGTCGGCTTCCTGGTTCTGCGCCAGGGATGGGTGGCGCGCGGCAGCGTGGACGGGACGATGCCGAGTCGGTAGAAATTCCGCCAACCACGGGGAGAACGTCATGCGGGTCAGCATTCTCGACGATTACCAGGGGGTCGCGCTGGCGATGGCGGATTGGGCCCCGATCCGAAGCCGCGGTATCGACATCGCCGTCGAGCGGTTTCCGTTTGTCGACGAGGACGCCGCGGTGCGCGCGCTCGCCGACAGCGAGATCGTCTGCGCGATGCGCGAGCGCACGCCGTTTCCGAAATCATTGCTCGACCGCCTGCCCAAATTGAAATTGCTGATCACGACCGGGATGCGCAACGCCTCGTTCGACATAGAGACGCTGAAGGCGAAGGGCGTCACGGTGTGCGGCACCGGCGGCCCGGGCGGCGGCAACGAGGATACCGCCGAACTGGCCTGGGGCCTCATCCTCGGCGCGGCGCGGCGGATCGCCGAGGATCATGCCCTGATGCGCCAGGGCGGGTGGCAGACCCGCATCGGCCATCGCGTCGCCGGCAAGACGATCGGTCTTTTGGGTCTCGGCCGGCTCGGCAGCGCCGTCGCCCGCGTCGGCATCGCCTTCGGCATGAAGGCGATCGCCTGGAGCCAGAACCTGACCGCCGAAAAGGCCGCGGCGCAGGGGGTCGAGCGGGTCGAAAAGGACGATTTGTTCCGCCGCGCGGACGTACTTTCCGTCCATCTGGTGCTGAGCCCGCGCAGCCGCGGCCTGGTCGGGGCGCGCGAGATCGGGCTGATGAGGCCGTCGGCAATCCTCGTCAATACCTCGCGCGGGCCGATCGTAGACACCGACGCCGTCATCGGCGCATTGAAGGCGGGCAGGCTCGCCTATGCCGGGTTCGACGTCTACGACAAGGAGCCGTTGCCGGCCGATCATCCGTTGCGCTCGGCGCCGAACGTGATCCTGACCCCGCATATCGGCTATGTGACCGACGAGAATTACCGCAGCTCGTACCCGCAAATCGTCGAGAACATCCTCGGCTTTCTCGACGGCAAACCGGTGCGGGTGATCTGAAACCGCGCCCCAGCGCGGGCGCCGAACCGGAAGGAGACCGACATGGAGGCAGCTCGCGACCCTGCGTCGATCACCGGCTATCACGCGCATATCTATTATGACCCGCCGACGACGCGGGCGGCCGCCGCGCAATTGCGCGACCGCATCGGCGAGCGCTTTGCGCACACGCGGATCGGCTCCTGGCACGACGAGCCGGTCGGACCGCACGGCGTCGCCATGTACCAGGTCGTCTTTGCCGTCGAGGATTTCCCGACATTCGTGCCGTGGCTGATGCTCAACCGCGGCGAATTGAACGTGCTGGTTCATCCGCAGACCGGCGATTCCTACGCCGACCATACCGCCCATGCGTTGTGGCTCGGGGCGCCGCAGCCGTTGCGCCTCGATGTGCTGCGCCGCCACCGGGATGCGCGCGGCGCTTGACCGCGCCGCGCGGGCAATCTAGAAACCGCGCTCCCGCGGCGCATTCGGGCCGCGGTGCGTCGTTTGTGCGAGACAGCGTCGAGGTGCCGCATGGCCCGCAAATGCCCCGTCACCGGCAAAGGTGTCCAGGTCGGCCATAATGTCAGCCATTCCAACATCAAGACCAAGCGGCGGTTTCTGCCCAACCTGCAGACCACCTCGGTTTTGTCGGATACGCTCGGCGTGGTGCGGCTGCGGCTGAGCACGGCGGCGCTGCGCACGATCGAGCACCGCGGCGGCCTCGATGCGTTCCTCAAGACCGTGTCTGCCCGCGAATCGTCGCCGGAAATCCGCCGGCTGAAGCGCCGCGTCGCCATTGCCGCGGCAAAGAAGGCCGCCGGCTAGCCAGGTCGTTCCCGCAATCAACTCCTGGTGAGGGCCGCTACCGCGGCGCCGAGGCCGGCCCTATCCTTTCGACCACACCAGGATCGGGAGGATGCCGTGGACACTTCTGCGCCCGAATTGCAGGTCATGGCGCCGCGCACGAACTGGTCGCGCCGCGGCTTTGTGATGACGTCGCTGGCGAGCGGCTTTGCCGCCGCGGCGGGACCGCTTTCGGCGGAGATGATCACCACCGACACCAGCGGGCTCGCGGCCGGGGAAGTCAAGGTGCCGACCGCGGACGGCGCCATCCCCGCCTATCGCGCGATGCCCGATAGCGGCGGCCCGTTTCCGACCGTGCTGGTGATCCAGGAAGTGTTGGGCGTTCACGAGCACATCAAGGATTTGTGCCGGCGGTTTGGCAAGCTCGGCTATTACGCGATCGCGCCTGCGCTCTATGCGCGCCAGGGCGACCCGTCGAAATACACCGACCTCCCGAAATTGATCACCGACATCGTCGCCAAGGTGCCGACCGCCGAGGTGATGAGCGATCTCGACGCGACTGCCGCCTATGCCAAATCGACCGGCAAGGCCGATACGGCCCGGCTCGGCGTCACCGGGTTCTGCTGGGGCGGCTTTGCCACCTGGATGTATGCCGCGCACAACCCGAACCTGAAGGCTGCGGTGGCGTGGTACGGCCCCGACCGCCAGATCACCGCGCTGGTGCCGCAGAACCCGGCCGATGTCGCCGCCCAGATCAAATGCCCGGTGCTCGCGCTCTACGGCGGCCAGGACCCGAGCATCCCGAAGGAGACGATCGAAAAGCGCCAGGCCGCGTGCACCGCGGCGGGCCATGTTTGCGAATACAAGATCTATCCCGATGCGCCGCACGGCTTCAACGCCGACTACCGGCCGAGCTACCGCGCCGCTGATGCCAAGGATGGCTGGGCGCTGATGCTCGCCTGGTTCAGGAAATACGGCGCCGCGTAACGGGAAAGGCGTCATTGCGGGGCGCCTGCCGGGCGCCATGGCGATCCCCGTCCGCGTGCGCCGTAAGGAGATTGCCTCGCTGCGCTCGCAATGACTATGTTCCGGCCAGGAAACGGCGCGGGACGGGGCACCGATGAACCTGGCTTCGCTGGTGTTCGACGTGGCGCGGCGGCTGCCGGAAGCTCCCGCGGTCGGGGACGACGGGCACAGCTGGAATTATCGCGAATTGGCCGGGCGGGCGGCGCGTCTCGCCGGGGGATTGCGCGGGCTCGGGCTGATGCCCGGCGACCGGGTGATCCTCAGCCTCGAAAACTGCAGCGAATTCTTCGAACTCCTGCTCGGCTGCTGGGCCGCCGGGCTGTGCGCGGTGCCGGCCAACGCCCGGCTGCACCCGCGCGAAGTCGAATACATCGCCGCCGATTCCGGGGCGCGGCTGTTGGTGGCGACTCCGGCATTGGCCGAGGCGCTGGCGCCGCTGGAACACGCGGTGCCGGGTCTCGCCGAGGTGGTGTCGACCCGCACCGCGCGCTACGACGCGCTCTTTGCGGCCGAGCCTTTGGCCCCGGCTGCGGGCCAGGCGACCGACCGCGCCTGGCTGTTCTACACCAGCGGCACCACCGGCCGGCCCAAGGGCGCGGTATTAACCCACCGCACCTTGTTGTTCATGAGCCAGTGCTATTACGCCGATATCGACCAGGTCGACGAGCGCGACACGCATTTGTTGGCGGCGCCGGTGTCGCATGGCGCGGGGCTTTATGCGCTGCCTTTTTTGTTGCAAGGCGCGCGGCAGATCGTATTGCCGCACTTCGATGTCGATGCCGTGCTCGACATCGTCGCGCGGCATCGCTCGGTATCGCTGTTTGCCGCGCCGACGATGCTGACCCGTCTCGTCCACGCGCCGCAGACCGCCGCCGCCGACCTCGCCAACCTCAAGACGATCTACTACGGCGGTGGCCCGATGTACGTCGCCGATCTGGAGCGGGCGCTTGGCCTGTTCGGGCCGCGCCTCTACCAGCTTTACGGCCAGGGCGAATCGCCGATGACGATCACCGGCCTGCCGCAGCGCGCCCATATCGACGACGGCACCGGCAATTGGCGCCGGCGGCTCGCCTCGTGCGGCTATGCGCGCAACGGGGTCCTGGTCAAGGTGGTCGACGAGAACGACGCCGAACTCCCGCCCGGCGAGATCGGCGAAATCGCCACCAAAAGCGACTGCGTCATGGAGGGATATTGGCGCAACCCCGAGGCCAGCGCCGAAACCCTGCGCGGCGGCTGGCTCCATACCGGCGACCTCGGCGCCATGGACGCGGATGGGCTGGTTACCTTGCGCGACCGCGCCAAGGACATGATCATCAGCGGCGGCAGCAACATCTATCCGCGCGAGATCGAAGAGGTGTTGTTGCGCCATCCCGATGTGGCGGAGGTATCGGTGGTCGGCCGCCCCCATCCCGAATGGGGCGAGGAGGTCGTCGCCTTCGTTGTTGCCCGCGCCGGCGCGACCGTAGCGAACGCAGAGCTCGACCGGCTGTGCCTCGATCATATCGCCCGGTTCAAGCGGCCGCGCCGCTACCACGCCGTCGAAACCTTGCCGAAAAACAATTACGGCAAGGTGCTGAAAACCGAGTTGCGCCGGTTCCTGGCAGAGGAAAACTGACTTTCGAGGACGACCCGGTCTTGATGTCGCACTGACGACACCAAGACCCCGTGCCGCCGGCGCGGCAATCGGGAGGCGGCGGGTGATGGACTATGCCGCCGCCTCGACCGGGATCGGCACCTCGCCCTGCAGCATCAGGCGATACAGGTAGCGCCGCTCGCTCATGTCGTAATCCGGGTTGGCCTTGTGCATGACGCTGCGGTTGTCCCAGATCACCATGTCGCCATAGTGCCATTGGTGCCGGTACTCGTACGTCCGTTGCGTGGCGTGCGCCATCAATTCGGCGACGAGGTCGAGCGCCTCGTCGTCCGGCATGCCGATGATCGATTCGATCCGCACGGGGTTCAGAAACAATGCCTTGCGGCCGTTGTCCGGGTGCACCCGCACCAGCGGATGGATGCCCGGCGGCGGCAGAACCTTGCGGCTGTCCTCGCTCAGCGGCCGCAACTCGCGCGGGCTGTACTTGCTCAGATACACATGCACCGCCTTCAGCCCGTCGATGCGGCGCTTCATCGCCTCGGGCAGTTCGTCATAGGCCAGATGCATGTTGACGTACTGGGTGTCGCCGCCGCTGCTCGGCAATGACACCGGGTAAAGGATCGTCGCCTTCGGCGGCGCCGGGTGGTTCGAGTGGTCGGTGTGAAAGGTCTCGCCGGCGATAAAGCGCTTGCCCGGCACGGTCTGCTCGTTGGAGACGAAGTACATCTCTGGGAAGCGGGGCACGTGCATTTCCCGCTGGTGGTGCTGGAGCAACGTGCCGAAGACCTGTGCGGCGCGCATGAAGTCCGACGGGTCGTAGCGCTGGTCGCGGATCACCAGCACGTGGAATTGCGCCCAGGCGAGGTTGAGCGCCGCCGCGGTTTCCGGGTCGAGCGGCCGGGCCAGGTCCACCCCCCTCACCTCGGCGCCGGTATGCGCGGTCAGCGGCGTGATCGTGAACGCCATGGCGGGTTCCCTCCTCATCCGGTGTGCCGCGAAAATCTAGGGCGATTGTCGAAGTCGGTCAAACCGGCCCGGCCGGATTGACCGGCGCGGCGGCGGCCGCTAAGCACGGCGGCTCGATGCGCCCCTCCATCCTTTTCGAGATCCGCGCGACGCTGGCTCTCGCCGTGCCGCTTGCCGCCGCCAACCTGTCGCAGATGGCGATGTCGGTGACCGACACGGTGATGGTGGGCTCGCTCGGCGCGGTGCCGCTGGCCGCGGTGGCGCTCGGCGGCGGGTTTTATTTCACCAGCGTCGTCATCTGCCAGGGCGTGCTCAACGCGGTCGCGCCGCTCGCCGCCTATGCCATCGGCGCCGGCGACCGGGAAGCGGCGGGGCGGATCGGCGGCAGCGGGCTGGTTCTGGCGGCGCTGCTCGCGGCACCGGTCGTGGCGGCGACGCTGGAGGCGCCGCGCCTTCTCGATCTGCTCGGCTACAACCCGGCGCTGTCCCGCGAGATCGGCCGCTTCCTGCATACGGTGGCCTGGGGCGCGCCAGGGGTCGTCGGCTTTGCCGTGCTGCGCAGCCTGCTCGCGGCGATGTCGCGGACGCGCCCGGTGATGATCGTGCTGGCGCTCTGCGTCCCGGCCAATATCGCGCTGAACTGGCTGCTGGTTTTCGGCCATCTTGGCGCGCCGCGGCTGGGTTTGGTGGGTTCCGCCACGGCCTCGGCGAGCGTGCAATGGCTGATGTTTCTGGGCCTCGCCGCGACGCTGTGGAGATTGCGGCGGCGCCGTGCCGCGCCGCGCCTGCGCGGCCGGGTGTCCGAGGTCGCCGGCGACATTCGCGGCATCCTCGCACTCGGCCTGCCGATCGGCGGCTTGCAGGCGGTCGAGATTGGGGTCTTCGTGTTCTCGGCGGTGCTGATGGGGCTGTTCGGCGCCGATGCGCTGGCCGCGCACCAGGTTGCGATCAACTGCGCCAGCATCACCTTCATGGTCCCGCTCGGCATCGGCCAGGCGGCGACGGTGCGGGTGGCGGCCGAGCGCGGCGCCGGCACGCCGGCGGCGGCGCGGCGAGCCGCGTTTGTTGCGCTTTCCCTCGGCGTCGCCTTCATGGCCGCCGCGGCATTGGTGCTGTGGACGATGCCGCGGGCGATCGTCGGCGCCTATGTCGCCACCGGCGACCCGGCCAATCGCAAGCTGGTCGCGCTTGCCGTGCGGTTCCTGTCGTTCGCGGCGGGGTTCCAGGTCGTCGACGGGGCGCAGACGGTCGCAGCCGGGGCCTTGCGCGGCTACCAAGACACCACGGTGCCGCTGCTGCTCGGCGCCTTCGGCTATTGGGGCGTCGGCTTCGCCGGCGGCTGGGCTCTCGCGTTTCCGCTCGGGTTCGGGCCGATCGGGCTGTGGTGGGGCTTCATCCTCGGGTTGGCCTCGGTCGCTACCCTGCTGACGCTGCGGCTGATCCGGCGAGGCCGCCGCGCCCTATGACAATTCGGCGAGTTCGCGGGTGCGGACCGAGTGGGCGGCGGCGAGGTGATCCTTGGCCAACACGGTGTAGACGGCCGGCAATACGAACAGCGTAAACAGCGTGCCGATCGACATGCCGGCGACGACCACGACACCGATCGAGAAGCGGCTGGCCGCGCCGGCGCCGGTCGCGGTCAATAGCGGGAACAGGCCGACGACCATCGCCGCCGTCGTCATCAGGATCGGCCGCAGCCGAACCCGCGCCGCCCGCTCGATCGCCTGGCGCCGGCCCAGCCCTTCGTTGAGCTGAAGCTGGTTGGCGAACTCGACCATCAGGATGCCGTGCTTCGATATGAGCCCGATCAACGTAACGAGGCCGACCTGGGTGTAGATGTTCATCGTCGCCAGGCCGAAAAACAGCGGTATCAGCGCCCCGCATATCGACATCGGCACGCTGACGAGGATGACAAACGGGTCGCGCAGGCTTTCGAACTGCGCCGCCAATACCAGGAAGATGATGATCAGCGCGAAGATGAAGGTGAACACCAGTGCATGGCCTTCCTGCACGTATTGCCGCGAATCCGACAGGTAGTCGTGGCGGAAGCCGCGCGGCAGCAAATCTGCCTGCTGCTCGAGGAAATCGACGGCCTGGCCCTGGGTCACGCCGGGCATCGGCACGGCCTGGAACGTCGCCGAGTTGAGCTGGTTGTATTGGGTCAGCGCATTCGGCGCCGAGACCAGGCTGACACGGACGAGATTCGACAGCGGCACCATGCCGTCCGTCGCCGATTTGACGTAGTATTGCGTCAGCGTCTCCGGGTTGAGGCGGTCGGTGCGCGGTACTTGCGGGATCACCTCGTAGCTGTAGCCTTCGAGATTGAAACGGTTGACATAGTTCTCGCCGACCATCAGCGCCAAGGTGTCGCCGATCGATTGCATCGTCACGCCGAGTTCGTTCGCCTTGGCGCGGTCGATATCGACACGGATCGTCGGCTGGTCGAAGGCGAGGTCGCTGTCGACGACGATGAACAGCCCGCTCTTGCGTGCTGCCGCCTTGAGCTTCTCCATCGCGCTGTAGATCGACTGGTAGCTGCCGGTGGACGAGATCACCATCTGCACCGGTAAGCCGCCGATCGAGGCGGGCAGCGGCGGCAGCGAAAAGACGAAGATGCTCATGCCTTCGATGCTGTTGAGTTTCTTCTGCAACAGCGGCTGGATCTGCTGTGCGGTGCGGGTGCGCTCGTCCCACGGTTTCAGGATGAAGCCGGCGATGCCCTGGTTCGGCCCGAACCGTCCGTTGACGACAAAGCGCAATTCCGATTCGGGGAACGAGGCGAGGGCCTTGTCGATCTCCTGGCCGTAGGCGTCCTGGTAGTCGAGGTTGGAGTATTGCGGCGCCTTGGTCAGCGCAAACAGCACTCCCTGGTCCTCTTGCGGCGCCAATTCCGATTTGGTGTTCATGTACATGAACCCGATCGCCACGAACACGGCGAGGGCGAACAGGGCGGTCACCGGGCGATAATCGAGCGATCGGTCGAGCCGCCGCCCATAGGCCGCCGCGAGCCGCGAAAAGCCGCGGTCGATAACCCGGGCAAACCAGCCCTGCGCCATCGTCTGGCTCAGCAGCAGCGAGCACATCATCGGCGACAGCGTGACCGCGATGACGCCCGAGATCAGCACGGCGCCGGCCAGGGTAAAGGCAAACTCCCGGAACAAGGCACCGGTGACGCCGCCGAGAAAGCCGATCGGGGCATAGACCGCGGCCAGGGTCAGCGTCATCGAGATGACCGGGCTGGCGATCTCGCGCGCCCCGATCAACGCCGCCTGCGCCGGGCTCTTGCCTTCCTCGATGTGGCGGTAGACGTTTTCGACGACGACGATCGCGTCATCGACCACAAGCCCGATCGCCAGAACGAAGGCCAGCAACGTCAGCAAGTTTAGGCTGAAGCCGAGCGCCGCCATCAGGGTGCCGGCGCCGACCAGCGACAGCGGGATCGTGACGATCGGGATCAACACCGAGCGCACGCTGCCGAGGAACAGAAAGATCACCGCGACGACGATGCCGACCGCCATCCCCAGGCTCCATCTGACCTCGGACAGCGAGGCCTGGATGAACCGGGTCGAATCATAGGCGATCTTCATCTTGACCGAGGGCGGCAAGGTGCGCTGCATCGCCGGCAGTATCGCCCGTACCCCGGCGACCAGCGACAGCGGGTTGCCGTCCGGCGTCGCCTGGATGCCGATGAACACGGCGTGCTGGCCGTTCATCGCCACGCTCGAGGTCCAGTTCTGGGCGCCGAGCGTTACGGTGGCGATGTCCTCCATCCGCACCACCGCACCGTCCGCGGATTTGACGATCATGCGCTTGAACTGGTCGATGTTTTCGAGGCCGGTATGGGCGTCGATATTGGTGATCGTGTAATAGCCCTTGGCCTGTCCCGGCGCGGCCTGGAAGTTGTTGGCGCGGATCGCGTTGGCGACGTCATCGGCGGAAATCCCGCGTGCCGCCATTCGCGCCGGGTCGAGCCACAGCCGCATCGCAAACGTCTGGCCGCCGAGAATGTCGGCCGAGGCGACGCCGTCGACCGTCGACAACAGCGGCTGCACCACCCGGGTCAGGTAGTCGGAAATCGCCGCGCTCGACAACTCCGGGCTGGAAAACCCGATATACATCACATCGGTCGTCTGGCCGGTGGATTTGAAGATGACCGGGTCCTGGGCCTCGGGAGGCATCAGGTATTTGACCTGCTGCACCTTGGCCATGACTTCGGTCAGCGCCTGGTTGGGGTCGTAATCGAGCTTGATGTACGCGGTGACCGTGCTGGTGCCGAGAACCGAGGACGAGGTCAGGTAGTCGATGCCCTCCGCCGTCGCCACCGCCTGCTCGATCGGCGTCGTGATGAACCCCTGCATCAGCTGCGGCGAGGCGCCGGGATAGGTCGTGGTGATGGTGATCGTGGTGTTCGACAGTTTGGGAAACTGGCGGATCGGCAGGCTGAACATCGCCCGCAACCCGATCAGCAGGATCAGCAGGCTGACGACCAGCGCCAGCACCGGCCGTTTGACGAAGAGATCGGTAAAGCGCACGGCCGGAACCCGTCAGTGCAGGGTTGGATGCTCGGGCGGTGCCGGCGGCGGGTTGCCGGTGACCGCGACCTGGATCCCGTCCTGCACCTTGGTCTGGCCGGCGGCGACGACCTCTTCGCCGGCCTTGACCCCATCGAGGATCGCGACCTTGCCGTCCCAGCGCTCACCCGTCGTTACCGGCACCCGAAATGCTTTGAGGATCGGCTTGCCGGCGGCATCCTTGCCCGCAGGGCGGATCACGAAAACGCTGTCGCCGTAGAGCGTGTAGGTGACGGCGGTCTGCGGCAACACCACCTCCGGCGGCCCCGGCGGAAGATCCACCGCGGCGTTGACGAACATGCCGGGGAACAGCAGATCGTCCGGGTTCGCCATCGTCGCCTGCACCTGGATCGTGCGGGTGGACGGGCTGATCTGCGGCTCGATCGTGGTGATCGCGGCGGTGAACTTGCGGCCGGGAAAGGCGTCGGCGGTGACGGCGACATGCTGGCCCGGCGCGATCTCGGCGCGGCGCGACGTCGGCAGCGTGAAGTTGACGTAAAGCGTTGACAGATCGGTCAGGGTGACGATCGGCGTACCGGCGTTGAGGTATTGGCCGAGGTTAATCTGGCGCACCCCGAGGCGGCCGCCGAACGGCGCGCGGATCAGCTTTTGCGCGATGATCGCCTGGGTCTTGGTAATCATCGCGGCGGCCTCATCGAGCTGGGCACGCGCCTGGTCGACGTTCTGCTGCGATTCGTACTGGCGGCTGGCCAGGGTCCGCGCGCGCTGCAGCGTAATCTCCGCCATGTGCGCCTGCGCCTGGTAGTTGGCCAGGTCGCCCTGGTCCGGCGCGTCGTTGATCTGGACCAGCTTGTCGCCGGCTTTGACCGTCGCGCCGGAGGTGAACATGATCGCGGTGACCCGGCCGCTGACCTCGGGCGAGATCGTCACCTGGCGGACCGCGGTCAATGAGCCGATGCCGGGGGCCAGACGAGGCACCACCTCGGTGGTCGCAACAACCGCCGAAATCTCCGCCGGCGGCGGCTTCGAATGGGCGAAGAAACTGGCGATCGCCTGGGCGCGATAGCGATTGAAGCCGTAGAGGCCGCCGAGAACCAGCGCGATCAGCAGGCCGACGATGACGAGCCAGCGCACGGTCTTTGGCTGCGCCGCGGCGCGCCGGGGCTCGTCGATGCGCGCCCGGGCCAGCGGCTCCGCCGGGGCAGTCTTTACATCGCCATCCATGCCATAGCCTCGTGCTAGTCGGCTGCCGTCTCGAGCGGGCGTGCGGGCGTCGAGGCGATTGCCGCCTCGGTCATGCCGATCCCGCGCAGAATGAACCGGGTGGCCTCGTCGACGATCTGTTCCGGGGTGCCGCGATACGGGATGCAGCCATCCCCTGACAGCGCGGCAAAAGCCACCATTGCCGCGACGTTCTGGGCAAACCAGAAGCCGTTGGCGATGGTGCCGGGAGCCGGCACGAGATCGCCGGCCGCCACGGCCGCTTCGACCGAGGCAACAAACAGCGGTATCACCCGCGCCCCGATCGTCTCGTACAATTCGCGCGCATAGGCTCCGTCTTCGAGATAGCTGTGCAACACCAGGCGCAGCCGCGAATCGAGCTCGGCGCGCGCCGCCTCGTCGCCGAGGACGAAGCGGCGCACCATGAAACGAACCATGCAGACGAGGGTCTCGCTCGACGGCGGCAATGTCGCCAGCTCCTCGAGCGCCGGGTCCCCTTCGCAGCCGAGCCGCAGGATCTCGCGGTACAGCATTACCTTCGACGGGAAATGCTTGAACAGCAACCCCTCGGAAATGCCCGCCGCCTCGGCCAGTTCGCGCGTCGTCGTGCCGGCGAACCCCTTGCGCGCAAACAGCGGCACCGCAGCCGCGACGATGGCCTTGTGGCGTCCGTCGCTATCGAGTCGGGTCAATGCCATGCGGGCGCAAAAGTAAGCGCTTACTTACCGCCGGTCAAGCAGCTTAATCCGATGGTTCGCCGGCCGTTTCCGTCGTCATTTCAGGGATAACCCGCCTGTCGGCAAGTCAGCCCTTCACGGCCCCGGCGGTAAGCCCGTTGATCAGGAACCGCCGCACGAACAGCGAAAACACCAGCACCGGCAGCATCACCATCGTGCCGCCGGCGGCGATCCGCCCCCATTCCCAGCCGGCGTAGTTCATGAAGTTGACCACGGCGACCGGCGCCGTCATCGCATTCGAGCGGGTCAGGATCAGCGCAAAGAAAAAATCGTTCCACGAAAACACGAAGCACAGGATTGCGGTCGCCGCCAGCCCCGGCGCCGCCGTCGGCAATACCACGCTGACGAGCGCCCGCCAGAAGCCGGCGCCGTCGATCCAGGCGGCCTCTTCGAGCGCGCGCGGCGTGTTCTCGAAAAACGAGCGCATCAGCCAGATCACCAGCGAGATGTTGAAGGTGAGATAGATGACGACGAGGCCGAGGCGGGTGTCGAGCAGGTGCAAGTCGCGGTAGGCGAGAAAATACGGGATCGCGAAGGCGGTCGGCGGCGCCAGCCGGCTGGCGATGATCCACAGGCTCAGCGCATTCGACCGCGACCGCATCCGCGACAGCGCATAGGCCGCCGGCACCCCGACCAGCATCGACAGCAGGGTCGATGAGGTCGTCACCACCGCGCTGTTGACAAAGGAATCGCGGAACTCGCTCTGCCACAGCGCCGCATAATTCGCCCATGTCGGGGAAAACCACAGATGCGGCGGAAACGCAAAAATATCGGCGTTGGTCTGAAACGACATCCGCACCAGCCACAGGAACGGCGCCAATACCAGCGCCGCGAGCCCGATCGCCAACACATGAATGATGATGCGGTTCGCCCTCATTCGGCCGCCCCCCAGCCGGTCATGTGAACCACCACCCAGCTCAGCAACAGCGTCGCCGCCACCAGCACTACCGTGATGGCGCTCGAAAACCCGAGATAGGAAAAGTTGAAGGCCTGCTCGAACGCATAGTAGTTGGTGACCTCGGTCACCGAGCCGGGACCGCCATCGGTCAACAGATAGATCAGCGGAAACGCCTTGATGCTGTCGATCAGCCGGAACAGCCCGGCGACCATCAAGGTGCCGCGAATATAGGGCAGCAATACGTGCGCCGTGGTCTGCCAGCTGTTGGCGCCGTCGACGCGCGCGGCGTCGGCCAGTTCCTCGGGCACGGTCTGCAACGCCGCCAGCACCATCAGCATGGTCAGCGGAAACCACTCCCAGGTGTCGGCGGCGATGATCGCCGGCAGCGCCCAGTTCGGGTCGGTGATCAGCGCCGGCAGGCTCAAGCCGAGGGCCTTGAAGGTCCAATAGACCGGGCTGATGTCGGGCGTGTAGAGCACCTTCCAGATGATCGCGACGACGATCGGCGGCAGGACCATCGGCACCAGAAACACCGTGCGCAGCGCGCGCAGCAACCCCGACCGCAGGTTCAACAGCAGCGCAAAACCGACCCCGATCGCAAGCTGCAATCCGACCGTCCAGAACGACAATTTTGCCTGCACCCACAGCGAGTTGAGGAACCGCTCGTCGGACAGCAGCAGGCGGTAGTTCAACAGCGGCTGGTCGAAGCGCCACGCCGTCGCCGGATTGGTCAGGTTGAGCGGGGTGAAGCTGACGACGACCAGGTAGACCATCGGCGCCAGCGTGATCACGAACAGCACCGCCAGCGACGGGGCCAGGCACCAGGTCAGAAAGCGGCGCCGCTGCCGCGCCTGGCTCGCCGCGGCGGCGGCGCGTGGCGCGGCGAAGCGCAGGACCAGGCTCACAGATCGACCTTGTACCCGCCCAGCCTGACCGCCTGGATCGCCTGAAGCTGCGCCTGCTTCATCGCGGTGGACGCCGACATCTGTTGGGTCGCGATCGCCTCGATCGCCCGATTGATCTTGTCGCCGACCTGCGGAAACACGGCGGCGGTGCGGTAGCGCATGTAGCCGGCCTCCCCCGCCCGCTCGAGGGTCTTCAGGTAGAGCGCGGCGACGTCCTGGCCGTTCAACGTCATCGCCTGTTTGAACGGCTCGCTCTGGATCACCGAGCGGCGGCATACGCTGGGATA
Source organism: Alphaproteobacteria bacterium (assembly GCA_030041385.1). GTDB lineage: Bacteria > Pseudomonadota > Alphaproteobacteria > ATCC43930 > CGMCC-115725 > DATARH01. Next base: position 17,972 of record JASHNY010000121.1, on the reverse strand, counting down.
GCCGTGGTCCTTGACGATCCGGCTCAGCATTTCCTTCGACAATGCCCATTTGATGAATTCCCACGCCGCGCCCTTCTGCCGCGAGCCGGCGGGGATGCAGATGCCGGTCATGGCATTGCCTGGAAACCAGCCTTTCGGTCCGGTCGGAAACACGCCATAGCGCACCGTGTGCTTGACCGTGCTGTCCGGGCTTTTGGCCAGCGGCAATGCCCAGGTGGCCGAGCTGCTGCGCAGGTTGCCGCGTCCCTTGAGCTGCGCCTCCAACGCCTGGTCCTGGGTGTAGGACAGCACCGCCGGCGGCGCATATTTGCGCAGCAGGTCGGCGTAGAACTGGGCGGCCTCTATCGCCTGCGGGGTGTCGAGCGTCGGTGTCAGGTTCTCGGGCGGGTCTTTGAACACGGTGCCGCCGAAGCCCATCAAATAGGGCGGCCAGTTCCAATGATGGATGTTGTCCTGAACCCAGGCCGCAACCCCGTCTTTTCCGTTCACCGCCTCGCACACCTTGACGATGTCGTCAAACGTCGCGGGCAGCTCCAGCCCGGCCTTGTCGAGCAGGTCCGCGCGCGCCGCCCAGAACAGCACCGCCCCGGCCTCGATGCCGAACCCGCAGGTCTGGCCCTTGGCGTCGCGCATCGAGGTTTGCGCGACAAAATCGCCCGGGTCCCAGTCGGGCGGGGTGGCGTTGGGGTCCTTGATGAACTCGTCGAGCGGGCTGACCCAGCCGGCGCCGATCCAGCGGTCCTGGTAGATGAAGGTCAATACGGCCACGTCATAGGCGCTGCCGCCGGTCGACAATTCGAGGTCCATGCGCTGGTTGTAGACCGGAAAGGCCTGAATATCGAATTCGACCTTGATGCCGGTCGCCGCCTCGAACTCGGGGAAATAATTCTTCAGATACTGGGGGAACGGCATCGAAAACCCGGCGCCGCGGATCGTCGTTCCGGCATATTTCGACTTGGCCTTGGCCTGGCCCAGCACTGCCGGCGCCCGCAATGCGGCCGCCGCGCCGGCGCCCGCCAGCAGCACGCTGCGGCGCGATAGATTGATTCTCGTCATCGGCATCCCCCCCTTCCGCTGTGCGGCCTTACGGATCGACCTTGTACCCGCCCATTCTGATCGCCTCGACCGCCTGCTGTTGCGCCTGCTTCAGCGCGTCGGCAGCCGACATTTGTTTGGTCGCGATCGCCTCGATCGCGCGGTTGATCTTGTCGCCGACCTGCGGAAACACCGGCACGGTGCGGTAGCGCATGTAGGCCCCATCGCCCAGCTGGTCGAGCACCTTGAGGTACAGTGCCGCCACGTCCTGCCCGTTCAGGGTCAGTGCCTCCTTGAACGGTTCGCTCTCGATGACCGAGCGGCGGCAGACGCTGGGATAGCCGTGTTCCTTGACGAGGCGCGACAGCATCTCCTTCGACAACGCCCACTTGATGAACTCCCAGGCCGCGCCCTTCTGCCGCGATCCCGCCGGAATGCCGAAGCCGTGGCAGGCGACGCCGGGGAAATCGCCCGCCGGGCCGGCCGGCACCATCCCGTAGCGCACCGTGTTCTTGACCGTGCTGTTCGGATTTTTGGCCAGCGGCGCCGCCCAGGTGATGGCGTTGGTACGCATATTGGCGCGGCCCGAAAGCTGGGACTGCATGGCCTGGTCGTCGGTGAAGGAGAGGATGCCGGGCGGGCCGTATTTGGTGATCAGGTTGGCGTACCAGCTCGCCGATTTGGCGGCCTGCGGCGTGTTCAGCATCGGCGTCAGGTTTTGCGGCGGGTTTTTGAAGATGCGCCCGCCCATCGCCTGCAGATAGGGCGGCCAGTTCCAGTGGTGTAATTTGTCGGCGGTCCAGGCGCTGACCCCGTCCTTGCCGTTGACCGCGTCGCATACCTTGATCAGGTCGTCCATCGTGGTGGGCAGCGACAGCCCGGCCTTCTCGATCAGGTCGCCGCGGGCGGCGCCGAGCACCATCGCCCCGGCCTCGACGCCGTAGGCATAGGTGCGGCCCTTGGCGTCGCGCATCGAGGCTTCCACCCCGCGCACGAAATCGGCGGTGTCCCAACTCGGCGGCGTAACGTTGGGGTCGGCGGTGAACTCGTCGAGCGGCGTGACCCAGCCGGCGCCGATCCAGCGGTTCTGATAGATGAACGTGACGATGATGACGTCATAGCTCGACCCGCCGGTCGACAGCTCCAGGTCCATGCGCTGGTTGTAGATCGGAAAGGCCTGGATATCGAACGACACCTTGATCCCGGTGGCCGCCTCGAACTCGGGGAAGTAGTTCTGCAAATATTGATGGAACGGTAATGAAAAGGCCGCGCCCCTGATCGTCGTGCCGGCGTATTTCGATTTCGCCTTGTCCTGGCCCAGTACCGCCGGCGCCGGCAATGCGGCGGCAAGCCCCGCCAACAGCGAGCGGCGGGTCAACCGTCCCCTGGCTTCCATTCCTCCCTCCTTTCGCCGCTCAGCCGCGCGCAAAACGGCGCGCGACCTGATCGACATGTTGTTGCATCGCCTCCCGCGCCCCGGCGGCATCGCGCGCCGCCAGGTGCTCGACGATCCGTTCGTGCTCGCGCACCCGCTCCAGGTGCATCTCCGCGGTTCGGGTGCGTTCCATCCAGCGCCGCCACAGCGGCAATGCGCGCACGTCCCACACCTCGTGCACCAGCGCTGCCAGCACGCTGTTGCCCGACGCCGTCGCGATCAGTTCGTGAAAGGTGCGGTCGGCGTCGTCGCCGCGCAGCGGCACCGGGCCCGGGTCGTCGCGCATCGCCGCCAGCGTCGCGCGCAACGCCGCCAGTTGAGGGGCGGTGATCCGCGTCGCGGCGCGAAACGCCGCCTCGCCCTCCAGCAGCCGGCGCACCTCCAGCGCTTCGTAGGGGCCCGGACCGAGATCGCGGGCGAGAACCTGCCGCAGGCGCGCCTGGCCGGGCGCCCCCGCGAGCCGCACATAAATTCCCGACCCGGTGCGGACCTCGACGATCCCGGCGACCTCGAGCGCGATCACCGCCTCGCGCGCCGACGGACGGCTGACCCCGAGGACTTGCGCCAGCTCGCGCTCTGCCGGCAAGCGGTCGCCGATGCGATACCCGCCCTCCTGGATCATGGCCTCGATGCGGCGGGCGATTTCCTGATAAAGGCGCGGCGGCTGGGCCTGCCAGTGCTGCGGTGCGGCGTCGGTTTGCGGGTCGGCTGCGCCGGGCCGGCACAGCGCCTCGACCGTCTTGGTCATTTGCCATGACACAGAATTGGTCTTACCAATTCAATTTCGCACAGCGCTGTCGCCCGCGTCAACCCGAAAACCCTTCCCGGATCGACAGCGGGGTGGGAGTCGGCGCACCCCGGCACCCCGCTTGCGGGTTCGCCGCTCGCGACCGGGGCGGGGCAAAATTTTGTCGCCGAGTCACTTGCCAAGCCTCGGCGCTTACCCATTAAAGGGAGGCGTGGGAAGGCGGCCCGCCCCGCGCCATGCCGCATCGTTGCGGCAGGTGACCGGCGCGGGCGAGATTTGCGCTGCGCGCGTCAGCGCCGGCCCATTGGCCCAACATCGAAGCGGAACCGGCACCTTGGCATCTTATCAGTACATCTATGTGATGAAGGGGTTGGGAAAGGCGTATCCCGGCGGGCGCGAGGTGTTGCGCGACATCTGGCTGTCGTTTCTGCCCGGCGCGAAGATCGGCGTCTTAGGCCTCAATGGCGCCGGCAAATCGACATTGCTGCGCATCATGGCCGGCGCGGAGAAAGATTTCGCCGGCGAGGCCTGGGCCGCGGAAGGCGCCACGGTCGGCTACCTGCCGCAGGAGCCGGTGCTCGACCCGGCGCTCGACGTGGCCGGCAACGTGCGCGAGGGGCTTGGCGAAATCCGCGCCTTGCTCGACCGGTTCGAGGCGGTCAGCGCCCGCTTTGCCGAGGATTTGGCGCCGGAGGAGATGGAGGCGCTGATCGAGGAACAGGGCGAATTGCAGGAAAAGATCGACCAGGCGGACGGCTGGGAGCTCGACCGCACGATCGAGATCGCGATGGATGCGCTACGCTGCCCGCCAGGCGAGATGTCGGTCACCGAATTGTCGGGCGGCGAGCGGCGCCGCGTCGCGCTGTGCCGGCTGCTGCTGCAGCGCCCGGATCTGCTGTTGCTGGACGAGCCGACCAACCATCTCGATGCCGAGTCGGTGGCCTGGCTGCAGCGCTTTCTGCGGGACTATCCGGGCACCGTCGTCACCGTCACCCACGACCGCTATTTCCTCGACGAGGTCGCCGGCTGGATTCTCGAACTCGACCGCGGCCACGGCATCCCGTTCGAGGGCAATTATTCGGGCTGGCTGGAACAGAAGCAGGCGAGGCTCGACCAGGAAGGCCGCCAGGAAGAGGCGCGCCGCCGCACCTTGGAGCGCGAACTGGAATGGGTGCGGCAGAGCCCGCGGGCGCGCCAGGCAAAGAGCAAGGCGCGGGTCTCGGCCTATGAGGCGCTGGTGGCGCAGAGCCGCGAGAAGGCCCCGGAGACCGCGCAGATCGTGTTGCCGCCGGGGCCGCGGCTCGGCGATCTGGTAATCGAGGCAAGCGGCGTCGGCAAGGCGTTCGGCGACCGGCTGTTGATCGAGGACATGGATTTCCGGCTGCCGCCGGGCGGCATCGTCGGCGTGATCGGCCCCAATGGCGCCGGCAAGACCACGCTGTTCCGCATGATTACCGGCGCCGAGAGGCCCGACCGCGGCGGCTTCCGCATCGGCGAGTCGGTCAGGCTCGGCTACGTCGACCAGTCGCGCGACGCGCTCACCGCCGACAACACGGTGTGGCAGGAAATCTCGGGCGGGCAGGAGGAAATCGATCTCGGGCGCCGCCGGATCGCCAGCCGCGCCTATTGCGCCCTGTTCAATTTCCGGGGTCCCGACCAGCAGAAAAAGGTCGGGCGGTTGTCAGGCGGCGAGCGCAACCGGGTCCACCTCGCCAAGATGCTGAAGGAGGGCGCCAACCTGCTATTGCTCGACGAGCCGACCAACGATCTCGACGTCGATACGTTGCGCGCGCTCGAGGAGGCGTTGCTGGATTTCCCCGGTTGCGCCGTGATCGTCACTCACGACCGCTGGTTCCTCGACCGCATCGCCACCCATATCCTGGCCTTCGAGGGCGACAGCCAGGTGGTCTGGTTCGAGGGCAACTACGCCGACTACGAGGCCGACCGCCGGCGCCGGCTTGGCGCCGCGGCCGAGCAACCGCACCGCATCAAGTACAAGCCGCTGACCCGCGACTGAGCGCGGTTGCGCGCTTCGCCTAGTGTGCCGAACCCGAAATTCGCCATATCTCGGGGTAAGGCACAAAGCAAATTTCGGATTCGAAAGCACACGAGCAACTCTATGAAAGCTGGTGTGGTTTTCGGATTTTGACGTTCGCCAACGAGACCGCCGCCAAGATGATGCGAACTTCAAATCCGCCACACTGGGGCCGGCCGCACCGGGGCACAGGCGGCCACCGGCGGAACGCGGCTGCGGCGGCGCGCGTTATCGCGGTAAGGCCGCAAAGGGACCGTTCCGCATGGACCGAGCACAAAAGCTGCGCGAGCTTGCCACCTGGTATCGGGAATTTGCCGAGCGTGCCGGAAACCCCGCGATCTGGGCGGCGCGCCTGCGCACCGCAGAAGACCTTGAACAAGCAGCGGGCAACATCGAGAACCACCGCCCGATCGGCGGCCACGCGCTCGGCTTCGAAAACGGGCTCTGAGGCCGGCAGTCGGCGTCACCGCCGGGCCTCCGGTGCGGCCGGCACCCAGCTGCAAAAATCGGGGTCGGGGCGTCGCGGAATGACCTGCGCCGGCGCCGATCCCGGGAGCCGCGCCGCCGCTACCGCGCCCGCGTGCGCAAGGTCTGCGACCTCAACATGCAGATCTACCGCCGAAAATTCTCGATGAACTTCCTGATGAACCTCCTTTACCATTTCGGCATCGTCGGCATCCTGTTCGACGGCGGCTGGCTGGTGATGGAAGGGCGCACCGAGGCCGGGACGGTGGTGGCCTTCATTTCCGGTCTCAGCAAGGTCAACGACCCGTGGGGCGACCTGGTCAATTTCTTCCGCGATCTGACCAACGCCCGGGTCAAATTCCATCTGATCGCGCGAGCGGTCGGCGAGCCCGATCCCGAGGTTTCAATCGCCGATTGATCCTGCTTGACCCGGCGACCGCTTCTGCTTTATCGCACCGGCGAGCGCCTGGGCTGCGGCCCGTCAGGCCCGGTAAGCGGCACCGGGGTCGGCAACGATGGCGGCGCCTGTCTGCAGCCGTGCGGGCGGCGGGGAGCGTCGATGAGGGCCGACCGGCGGGACGATCTGCACCTGGTAGGGGAGATGGGCGAGCGGGTGCGTGCCCTCGACTGGGGCAGCACGGCGCTCGGCGCCATTTCCGGCTGGTCGGAGGCGCTGAAGCTTAGCGTCGGCATGATCCTCGGGTCCGGGTTTCCGATGGCCTTGCGCTGGGGACCGGAGCTGATCACGATCTACAACGACGCCTACCGCGAGATCCTCGGTGACAAGCATCCCGGCGCACTCGGCAAGCCGCAGCGCGAGGTCTGGCACGAGATCGACGACGAGCTCGGCCCGCTCGCCACCGCCATATTGCACGGCGAGCGGCCGGCCTATTTTGCCGAGGACCAGATGTGGCGCGTCCGGCGCCACGGATCGCGCGTGGAAGAGGCGCGCTTCACGATCAGCTACAGCCCGATCCCCGACAAAACCGCGGCCAACGGAATCGGCGGGATCCTGGTGACGGTCATCGAGATCACCGATCGCGTTCGCGACGCACGGGCCTTGCGTTCGCGCAACCGGATGCTGGCGTCGGAGGTTGCCCGGCGCACGCTTGAACGCGACCGCATCTGGCAGGTCTCGGAAGACTTGCTCGGCGTCTCCACCTTCGACGGCTATTTCATCAGCGTCAATCCGGCGTGGACGGAACTGCTCGGCTGGACCGAGGACGAGATCAAGCGGCTGCACGTCAACGAGTTGCGGCATCCCGACGATGCCGCCCATTCGAATGCCGGCCGCGCCGAGCTGGCCGCGGGCGCCGCGAAGGTGCAGATGGTGAACCGCTTTCGCCATAAGGACGGCTCGTGGCGCTGGCTGGCCTGGACGATGGCGGCGGATGCCGGCCGCATCTACGTGATCGGGCGTCACATTACCGCCGAGAAGGAGGCGGAGGAGGCGCTGCGCGCAAGCGACATGCGCTTTCGCCTGATCGTCGACAACGTCAGAGACTACGCAATCTACATGCTCGATCCGGACGGGCTCGTGTCGAGCTGGAATGCCGGCGCGGAGCGGGTCAAGGGCTATCGCGAAGACGAAATCATCGGCAAGCACCTGTCGCAATTCTATCCCGAGGAGGACCGCACGGCGGGCGTGCCGCAACGGGCGCTCGCCCAGGCCGCCGGCGGGTCCACCTTCAAGGCCGAAGGGTGGCGGGTCAGAAAAGACGGCTCGCGCTTCTGGGCAAGCGTGGCGCTCAGTGCGATCCGCGACGAGCAGGGCACGCTGCTCGGGTTCGCCAAGGTGACGCAGGACATCACCGAGCGGCGACAGGCGCAGGAGGTGCTGAAACGGGCGCAGGAGCGCCTCGCGCAATCGCAAAAGCTTGAAATGCTGGGCCAGTTCACCGGCGCGATCGCCCACGATTTCAACAATATGCTGATGGTTGTCAGCGCCAACGCGCAAACCGCGAAGCGGCGGCTCGTCGACCCCGCGGCCTTGCGCTCGATGGAGGCGATCGAACTCGCCTCCGCACGCGCCGAGACATTGACGCGGCGGCTGCTGACGTTTTCCCGGCTGCAGGCGCTCAACCCGATCGTCATCGATCTGGGCGAGCGCCTTGCCGCGCTGCGCGAGGTGCTGACCAGCTCGGCGCGCGAAGACATCGAGCTGATCTTTGACCTGCCGGCCGAATTGTGGCCGGTGCTGGTGGATGTGCCCGAATTGGAGCTGGCGCTCGTCAATATCATCGTCAATGCCCGCGACGCGATGCCCGAGGGCGGCGTTGTGCGGTTCACCGGCCGCAACGTGCGCCTGACCCTTGATGAGGGGCTCGACGATCTCGCCGGCGATTTCGTGTCGCTGGCGATCGCCGACAGCGGATCGGGCATCGCCCCGGCATTGCTGCCGCGGGTGTTCGAGCCGTTCTTCACCACCAAGGGACCGGAAAAGGGCACCGGCCTCGGGCTGTCGCAGGTCTACGGCTTTGCCCGGCAGTCGGGCGGCACCGCGACCGTCGCCAGCACCCAAGGTGCCGGCACCACGGTGACGCTGTACCTTCCGCGCAGCGCCGGCGCCGCGGTCGTGCCTGAGGACGAGCTCGGTGAGGAGGAGCGTCGCGCCGGCAGCGAGCGCGTGCTGCTGGTCGAAGACAATCCCGAAGTGCAGGGCGTCACGGCGTCGTTTCTGGAGGATCTGGGCTACCGGGTCAGCCGGGCGAACAATGCGGGCGACGCGCTGGAGCTGCTTGCCAAGCGGTCGGATTTCAGCATCGTCTTCAGCGATATCGTGATGCCCGGGCCGATGAGCGGATATGCGCTGGCGCAGCGCGTACGGAGGGAATATCCGCGCATCGCGATCCTGCTGACAACCGGGTACGCGCCGGCGCCGGAACTGCTCGACGACACCTTTCCGATCCTGCGCAAGCCGTATCGCATCGGCGCCCTGTCGCGGGCCTTGCGCGAGACGCTGGAGCGGGCGCGGGCGGCGCGGGAGTAGCGGTTTAGCGGCGATCGCTGCGAACCGGCGCCGGCCGTTGCGGGCCGCCGCGGCGCCCGCCATTGTGCGCAGAGACAGCGCGGGGGCGGCGATGGCGGGGGAACGGCGGGTCGGGGTGATCGGGGCGGGCATGGTCGGGGTCTGCGCGGCCAGCTACCTGCAGCGCGACGGCCACAGCGTCTTCCTGCTCGACCCCGGCAATCCCGGCGAAGGCGCCTCGTTCGGCAATGCCGGCTGCTTCAACGGCTCGTCGGTCACCCCGATGGCGATGCCGGGGGTCATCCGCAACGTGCCGAAATGGCTGATGGACCCGCTCGGGCCGCTGTCGTTGCGCTGGAGCTACCTGCCGAGGCTATTGCCCTACCTCTATCGCTTCTGGCGTGCCGGCACCGCGGCGCGGGTACACGCCCAGGCCGCGGCATTGCGCCCGCTGGTCGGCCCGACACTGGCGATGCTGCGCCCGCTCGTCGAGGCGGCCGGGGCCGAGGCGCTGGTGCACCAGCGCGGCCATCTCTACGTCTACCGCTCGGCCGAGGCGCTGGCCAAGGACGGGCTCGCCTGGGAATTGCGCCGCGAGAACGGGGTCGTCGTCGACGAGTTCGACGCCGACGGGCTGCGCCAGCTCGAACCGACGCTGTCGCGCGATTACGTCTGCGGTCTGCTGGTGCGGGAGAACGGCCACACCGACAACCCGCTCGGCCTCGTCACCCGGCTGGTCGAGCATTTCCGGCAGCGCGGCGGCGAATTCATCCACGCGCGCGCCACCGGCTTCCGCCTCGACGGCAGACGGCTGCGCGCGATCGTCACCGATGCCGGCGAGTTTCCCGCCGATGCCGCGATCGTCTGCGCCGGCGCCCGCTCGAAACCGCTCGCCGCCTCGCTTGGCGACAGGGTGCCGCTCGAAACCGAGCGCGGCTACCACCTGATGATCAGCGACCCCGAAACGATGCCGCGCATTCCGATCGCCGACGCCGACGGCAAGTTCGTTGCGACGCCGATGGAATCGGGTCTGCGCTTTGCCGGCACCGTGGAACTGGCCGGGCTCGCCGCGCCGCCGGATTGGCGCCGTGCGCATATGTTGCTGGAACAAGGCCGCCGGATGCTGCCGGGCCTCGCCGCCACGCATGGCGAGGAGCGCATTTCGGTGTGGATGGGCCACCGGCCGTCATTGCCCGACTCGTTGCCGGTGCTGGGTCCGGCCGCTTCCAGCCCCGACATCATTTACGCGTTCGGCCACGGCCATGTCGGCATGACCGCGGCGCCGATGACCGGCAAGGTAGTCGCCGATCTGGTTTCCGGCCGAACGGCGCCGATCGACATCGCGCCGTTCGCGGCAGCGCGCTTCCGCTAAGGCGCCTCTCCTTGCCGAGCGCGCCGCGCTCTTCTACGATGATCCATTCCGATCGCGAGGAGGCTCGCATGGCCAACGATGTATCGACGGTTTCGACAAAGCCCGCGATGAAGCTCGCCTATAGCCGGGCCAAGGCGCCCCGGATGGTTCCCGGGCGGCGCGAATTCTTCAGCTATCGCGACCTCGTGCTGAAGGATGCCAGCAACGGCACGATGCGCGGCCAGGTGATGAAGGCGATCACCGGCATGACCCAGCCGACCGGCTGGCATTACCATACTTGCGACGGCCAGTTCGTGTACCTGCTCAACGGCTGGGTCGAACTCGAATTCGAAGGCAGCGAGACGCTGAGATTCGAAAAGGGCGATTCGGTGTTCATTCCGGGCGGCTTGAAGCACAACGAATTGCGCACCTCGGATGATTTCGAGGCGCTCGAAGTGTCGATTCCGGGAGAGCTCGGCACCGTTCCGGTCGATCCGCCGCCCGGGCGCTAGCACGGCCCATGGCCGAAACGAGGCTGGAAAAACTGGCGCGCCTGTCGGGGCGGGCGGTTTCCAAAGCCGTCGGCGCCGTCGAGCGGCAGGGTGTTGACCTGCGCGGAAAACTGTCGGCGCCGATCAACCGGGTTCCGCGCCGCCGACCGCCGCCAAAACCGAAGGCCGGCGGCTGAACGCCGGACCGGCGTTCGATAAGATTGAATCAGCCGCTTTGGTCGTCATGGCCGCCCTGGAACGCCCGCCCGGCGGCCATCCGGGGGTGACCCGGCCACCCACGAATTATTCAAGGGTTCGTGGACCCCCGGATCATCCCCGGACTTGATCCGAGGACCGGGGGAAGCGGGAAATAGCCACGCTTCAACCCGACAGAACCATGCGCCAGGGCTCGCGCCGGCGCGATCCCTATTTGACGGCGCCGCCGGTGATGCCGGCGATGAAGCGGTCGAGGAACAGGTTGTAGGCGATCGCCACCGGGATCGCGGCGATCAGCGCGCCGGCCATCAACTCGCCCCAGAAATAGATGTCGCCGCGCACCAGGTCGGTGGCGACGCCGAGCGTGATCGTCTTTTGCGCCGAAGACGAGATGAAGGTCAGCGCATAGACGAATTCCTGCAAGGTCAGCGTAAAGGTGAAGATTACCACGGTCAGGATTGCAGGCACCGAGACCGGCAAGACCATCTTGATAAAGGCGCCGAGGATGCTGCACCCGTCGACAACCGCCGCTTCCTCGATCTCGCGCGGCACCGCCTTGAAAAATCCCATCAGCAGCCAGGTGCAGAACGGGATCGTAAAGGTGGGGTAGACCAAGACCAGCGACCACATCGAATCCTGCAGGCCCAGCATGCTGATCACCCGCGACAACGGCAGGAACAGCAGTGTCGGCGGCACCAGATAGGTCATGAAGATGCCGATGCCGAGCGTTTCGCCGCTGCGGCCGGTCATCCGCGCCAGGCTGTACCCGGCCGGGAGGGCGGTCACCAGCGTGATCGCGACGACGCACACGCCGATGATCAGCGAATTCAGCAGCCAGCGCGCAAACAATGTCTGCGTGAACAGGTACTTGATATGCGCCAGCGTCGGCGCCTCGTTGAACCAGAACGGGATGTTGGTGAGCGTATAGAGGTCGCTGTTGGTCTTGAACGCGGTGATGACCATCCAATAGAACGGGAACGCCGCGATGACGACGAAGAACAGCACCGCAGAGTAAAACGAGACCTCGCGGATCGCGGCGGCAAGCGGCCGTGGCATGTCAGATCTCCTGCCGCCGGATGGAGCGCAGCATCACCAGCACCAGCACAAACAGCACCGGCAGCATGAACAGCGAAATGGCCGCGCCGTGCGCGACGTCACCGGAGACGATGCCGACCTGGAACCCCTCGAACCCGAGCACCGAGGTCGCCCCGACCGGCCCGCCATTGGTCAAGAGATAGACGATGCTGAGGTCGGTAAAGGTAAACACGATGCCGAAGATCAGGCCGACCACGACGATCGGCGCGATCATCGGCACGATGATCTGGTAGTTGCGCCGCCAGAACCCGGCACCGTCGACGGTCGCGGCGTCGATCACGTCCTGCGGGACCGAGGTGATGCCGGCGAGAAAGATCACGATCGCAAACGGAAAGAAGCGCCAGGCGTTGACCATGATCACGCAAAGCATCGCCAGATGCGGGTTGCCGAGCCAGTTCGGCGCGTCCGAGCGGGTGATGATGCCGAGCGCGATCAGGGTCCAGTTGATCACGCTGTAGAGCGAATCGAACATCCATTCCCACGCCACCGTGGCCAGCGCCACCGGCACCGCCCACGGCAACATGATCAAGGCCCGCACCACTTTCCGCCCGGGAAACGGGCGCAACAAGAGCAGCGCGCCGAACTTGCCGAGGATCAGCCCGACGATCTGCGACCCGAACGTAAAAATGAAGGTGTTGAGCAGGGTCTGGCGGAATACCGGGTCTTGCACGACATCGATGAAATTTCGCAAGCCGACGAAACGGTAGCTTTGCGAGTAGATCGTATAGGCGCTGACCGAATAATACATCGCCAACAGAAACGGCGCGCCGACCAGCACCAGCACGTAGAGGACCGCCGGCGAGACGAAAATCGTGCCGAGCACCGCCGGGCTGTCGAGGATGAATTGCAGGCGCGAGCCCGGCTTGGCGGCTTTGTCGGCGATGGCGACCATAAACTGGACCCGTCTTAGTGGCGAATGGCGCGCTTGCCGTCTTTGTCGAAATAGCAGAGCGCGCTGTTGCGCACGGCGAAGGCATGCCATTCGCCGGGCCGAATGCTTTCCTGGTCGACATGCGCGGGCGGCAGCTTCGCGGTGATCTCCTGGACCGATTCGAGCCCCTCCAGCACGCCGTACACGATCCGTTCGGAGCCGAGATATTCGGAGCGATCGACGCGGAACGAAAACTCGGTCACTGCGCTGTCGTCGATCAGTTCCCGGGGCAGGAAGTTTTCCGGGCGAAACCCGAGATGGCCGCCGTTCCAGGCGACGAGGTTCATCGGCGGGGTGCCGACAAACGTGGCGACGAAGCGGTCGGCGGGATCGTCATAGATCGCGGTCGGCGTGCCCACCTGCCGCACCCGGCCGTGGTCGATGACGGCGATGCGGTCGCCCATGCCCATCGCCTCGACCTGGTCGTGGGTGACATAGATCGTGGTGGTGCCGACGCGCTGCTGGAACTGCTTGATCTCGTTGCGGGCCGAGGCGCGCAATTTGGCGTCGAGGTTCGACAGCGGCTCGTCGAGCAGCAGCACCGTCGGCTCGCGCACGAGCGCGCGCGCCAGCGCCACGCGCTGCCGCTCGCCGCCCGAAAGCTGGCGCGGCCGGCGGTCGAGCAGGTGCCCGATGCCCAGCAGATTCGACGCCCACTCCACCTTGTTTTCGATCTCGGCGCGGGCCACCCGCTGCGTGCGCAGCGGAAAGGCGATGTTGTCGCGGATCTTGTAATGCGGATAGAGCCCGTAGCTCTGGAACATCATCGCGACGCCGCGGGCGCGCGGCGGAATGTCGTTGACCACGGTGCCGCCGATCAGGATGTCGCCGGTCGTCTGCCGTTCAAGGCCGCAGATGATGCGCAGGAAGGTGGTTTTGCCGCAACCCGACGGGCCCAGCAGTACCATAAACTCGCCGTCCGGCACCGCCAGGCTGATGCCGTCCACGGCGTTTACGTCGGCAAACGTCTTTACGATATCCTTGGTCAGCACGGCAGACATGAATGCCCTCGAATTCTCCTCGTGAAATGCACCCCGCCAAACGGGTTGACGGGGTGTCCTCCTCCAGATCTCAAATCCGGCGCGGGCAGCGGCGGCTCCGGCCGCCGCCCGAATGCCGGGCCTTTATACTTGCTGCCATTTCTTGAAGATGCCCTCGCATTCGCGAGTCGCCCATTTCACCGCGTCCTCGGCGCTCATCGTGCCGGTCGCCGCCTTGGTCATCATGTCGTTGATGATGAAGTTGTTGTAGATCTCGTCGGTGGCGGGCCAGGCGGGGCCGGGATAGCCGGCGACCGCGCACCACTCGTCCGAGGTCTCGGTGATCTTCAGCTTGTCGGGCGGGTGCGAGGTCGGGTCGTTGTCGAGGACCGGCATCGGCTTCGGCACGATGTTTTTGAAGATCGGCATGTTGTAGCCGGTGCTCGCCTTGAACGCGTCGACCCAATTGGCCGCGTAGTAGCGGAGAAAATCCGTGGCGGCATCCTTGTTCTTGGCGAACTTCCAGATGCCGTAACAGTTCGACGCGGCGCCGACCATCTGTCCCGCCGGCCCTTTCGGGCATTTCAGGAAGAACATGTTGTCGGCGAGCTTGGGGTTGATCTGCTGCGCCGTGCGATACGCCGACAGCGGGTTGACGATATAAGAGCCGACCCCGGAATCGATGTATTTGTTGTTGCTCGAATCGTCCCACGACAACACGTCGCTGGTCATCGCCTCTTTGTACAGCGCGGTGACGAACTTGACCGCCTCGACCGATTCCTTGCTGTCGAGGACGACCCGCTTGCCTTCCTTGTCCTGGACCGCCGCGCCCCAGCTCCACAATACGCCGCGCCAGCACAGGCTCGGGTCGTTGCTGTGGCCCAGCGAGCAGCCGACCGGATGGCCCTTGGCCTTCAACTTGGCGCCGCCGATGCGGACGTTGTCCCAGGTGTCCGGGGTCATTCCGACCTCGTCCCACAAATCCTTGCGGTAGATGCCCGGGTTGTTGATGTAATAATCGGGGAACGCCGACCAGGTCTTGTCGTCGTTGTTATAGGCGATCTGGCGGCCGATCGTGCTGACCTGGCCGTACTTCTTTTCGAGTTCGTCGACCAGGCTGGTCATGTCGACAAGAAACTTGCGATAGAGGTGGGCCCCGCCGGCACCGTTCCACATGAACAGATCGTGCCCGGCTTTCGCCGAGGCTTCGGCGGCGGCGCGGGCGGCGATGTTCTGTTCGGGGATATGGTCGACCGTGACGGATATCCCGTTCTTTTTGCCCCATTCCTCGGCGAATTGGTCGAACCATTTGTCGAAAGCCGGGACGAAATGGCTCCATTGCACGATCGTCAGCGTCTTCGTTTGCGCCAGCGCGCGGGCGACGAACGGGTTGGACAAACCTGGCACCACCCCGGCAGCGGTCAGCCCGATCCCGGCGCCGGTCAGAAAACGGCGCCTCGTCACCGGATGAATAATACGCGATCCTCCCGCTGCCATTACGCCCCTCCCGATAGGGTTGTGAGGGATGCCGGCCGGCGCTGCGGCCATAAGCCCGCCTTTCGGCACCCGAGAAAGCCGGCGCATGTAACATGTCAGTTACACATTGGCCACATTAAATCTCGGTTAGGTTTCAGCGCTCCGGGCCGCGAGCCGGTGTCGGTTCCGGTGACGGCGGCGTGCAAGATCCAGTGCCGGACGGCGTCGTTGAGCCCCCCGGCAATGGCGCGGCGGTACAGGGTGCCCCGCACGCCGTCCGGCATGGCCGCCACTTCGGCCAAGCGCCGTTGCAGGCGGCGTGCGCGATCGTCCAGTGCGTCAATTTGTCTGCGATAGCGCAGGCAGGTCCGCACAGGGTCGTGCGCGGCGGCCGCGCGATCCAATTGCAGCAGCGCGAGTTCAAGCTGCTGGAGTACCTGATGCGGCACGCCCTGGCAGAGACGATCAACCTGACGCTGCGGCAGATCGAGTTGCTGATCGACGGCATCCGCAACACCGCCAATGCCGTCGCGCACGACCTGCGCACGCCGCTTGCCGAATTGCGCGCGCGCCGCTGCGATCTGGTATGGTGGCGCCCCTTTGTCCGCGGAGCGATCATGCCGCCGATCGAATTGACCGTGAACGGAAATTCCGTCAGCGTCGCCGCCAGCGGGGAAACGCCGCTGCTCGACGTGTTGCGCAACCATCTCGGCCTTGTCGGGACAAAATTCGGCTGCGGCCTCGAACAATGCGGCTGCTGCATGGTGCTGATCGACGGCAGGCCCGAGAAGTCTTGCGGCAAGGAAGTCGGGTCGGTTGCCGGGCGCGACATCGTCACGATCGAGGGGCTCGGCACGCCGGCCGGGCCGCATCCGCTGCAACAGGCGTTTCTCGACGAGCAGGCCGGCCAGTGCGGCTATTGCCTCGCGGGCATCCTGATTTCGGCCAAGGCCTTGCTCGACCGCAACC
The DNA here is from genome assembly GCA_030041385.1 of Alphaproteobacteria bacterium. GTDB lineage: Bacteria > Pseudomonadota > Alphaproteobacteria > ATCC43930 > CGMCC-115725 > DATARH01. The sequence continues at coordinate 1,777 of JASHNY010000121.1, read as the reverse complement.
CGTCGCCGTCGCGGGGCGAGATTGCCGCCGCGCTCGACGACAATCTGTGCCGCTGCGGCAGCCACAACCGCATCCTGCGCGCGGTCGAGCGCGCCGCCGCGGCGATGCGGCGGGGAGCGGCCGCATGACCGGCGCGGCCGCACCAGCGCTGCCGGCCCTGTTGGAGGCCAACCCGCGGCTCGACCAATGGGTCGGGTTCCCGGCGCCGGGCCGCGTCGCGGTCTCGACCGGAAGGGTCGAGATCGGCCAGGGCGTGTTGACGGCGATGCTGCAGATCGCCGCCGACGAGCTCGACGTCGCGCCCGAGCGGATCACCCTGCAGACCGGTGACACCGATCTGACCCCGAACGAGGGCTATACCGCGGGCAGCCAGTCGATCCAGTATGGCGGCGTCGCCCTGCGCCTCGCCTGCGCCGAGGTGCGCGGCCTGTTTCTCGACCACGCCGCAGCGCGCCTTGCCTGTCAGCCCGCCGAGCTGGCCGTGCACGACGGCGCCATTACCCGCGGCGGCGCGCCGACCGGGCACGATTACTGGTCGCTGGCATCGGCAATCGATCTCGGCCGCCACGCCACCGGCCGGGCCGCGCCCAAGGCGGTCGGCGACTACCGCATCGTCGGCGGCAATGCGCGGCGCCTAGATCTTGCCGCTAAGGTGTTCGGCGAGCCGGCCTTTGTCCACGACATGGCGCTCGACGGTATGGTCCACGCCCGGATCGTGCGCCAGCCCTGCCGCGGCGCCACGCTCACCGAAATCGACGAGGCCGCGCTCCGCCGCGCCGCCAGGGGCGACATCGAGATCGTGCGCCGCGGCAATTTCGTCGCCATCGTCGGTACCGACGAGACCGCGGTCGAGGCCGCTGCGGCCGCCGCGGCAAACCACGTTGCCTGGGACGCGATCGAGGCGATCAACCCGTTGCAGGAAGAGGCGCGCTGGCTCCTGCAGCAGCCCGCGATCGACCGGGTCTTCGGCGCGCCCGAACCGGCCGCGCCGCCGCCGGCAAATTCCCGCCGCGAGGCGACCTATACGCGCATGCACATCGCGCACGCCTCGGTCGGGCCGTCGGCGGCGGTGGCGCTCTACCGCGACGGACACCTGACCGTGTGGACGCATTGCCAGGGGGTCTACCCTTTGCGCGCCGCGCTCGCCCGCAGCTTGAAGCTCGATCCCGCGGCGATCTCGGTCAGGCATGCGCAGGGGCCGGGCTGTTACGGCCACAACGGCGCCGACGATGCCGCGGCGGATGCTGCGGTGGTCGCCTTGCAGATGCCGGGCCGGCCGGTGCGGGTGCGCTGGCGCCGCGAGGAGGAGTTCGGCTTCGAGCCGGTCAGCCCGGCGATGGTGACGACGGTGCGGGCGGTGCTCGACCGATCCGGCCGCCCCGCGGACTGGACCACCGAGATCTGGAGCGGCCGGCATTCGAGCCGTCCTGGCGGCGGCGGCAACCTGCTCGCCGCCGAGGCGTTGCCCGACCCGCCCCCGCCGCCGGCGCCGGCCGACGTGCCGGAAGCGAACGGCGGTGGCGGCACCCGCAACGGCGAGCCGCTTTACGATTTTTCCGCGAAGCGCATCGTTCACCATCTCGTCACCGAGACGCCGGTGCGCACCTCGTCGTTGCGCGGGCTCGGGGCGACGATCAACGTGTTCGCGATCGAATCGTTCATCGACGAATTGGCGGCGGAGGCGGGCGAGGATCCGGTCGCCTACCGGCTGTCATTGCTGAGCGACGCGCGGGCGCGGGCGGTCGTCGAGCGCGCCGCCCGCATCGCCGCCTGGCAG
>JASHNY010000120.1 GCA_030041385.1 Alphaproteobacteria bacterium | reverse complement strand
CGCCGCGCCGCAGCCGCCGCGCCCGTCCGCCGCGCGGCCCCGCTTCGCGCCTGCCGAAGCCGTCGCGCCGCCGCGCGCCTCGGGAGTGAGCATCTATGTCTGACACCGCGGAACAGCCGGGGGCGGCTCGTCCCTATCACCTCTTTGCCGAGCACAGCCCGGCGCGCAACCGGATGCCCACCCTCGAGCCGACGCTGGAGCGCATCAACGACCGCTTTTCCCGCTTTCTGCGCTCGGCCTTGTTGCAGCATCTGCGCCGCGCCGTCGATATCGCGCCGGCGGCGATCGAGCTGATCAAGCACCGCGAACTGCTCGAGCGGCTCGACGTGCCGAGCCATCTGACCCTCGTCAACATGAAGCCGCTGCGCGGCTCCATCCTGCTGGTGCACGACGTGCCTCTGGTCGTCGCGATCGTCGAGAGCCGCTTCGGCGGCAGCAGCCGCTTTCCGATGACCACGGCCAATCACGACTTCACCGCGTTTGAATTGAAATCGATGCGCCGCGTGGTCGAGACGACGCTGGAACAGTTCGCCTTGGCTTGGGAGCCGTTCGGGACGTTCGAGCCGGACATCGTGCGCCACGAAACCAACCCGCAATTTGCCGGCTTCGCCACCGCCGACGACATGATCCTCGTCAGCGCCTTCGACGTGCGGGTCGACCACGGGCGCGGCAAGCTGATCACCTGCATCCCGTACCAGACCGTCGAGCCGATGCACGAGGAGCTGATGTCGGGGATCGTCGAGGATTCGGTGGATCGCGACCTGCGCTGGTCGGACGCGTTGCGGAGCGGGATCGAGCAGGCTGCGATCACCCTCAATGTCGAGCTCGGCACGATCGAGATCAGCGTTGCCGAGCTGACCGCATTGCAGCCGGGCAACGTGTTCGAGATGGACCGCCCCGAGACGCTGACAGTCGAATCCGGCGGCGTGCCGCTGTTTCGCGGCCGCTGGGGCCGGCATGGCCGCAAGATCGGCGTCAGGATCGAGGAGCGCGTGATCCGGCAGGCCGATCCGCTGGTCGCGGTGCGGCGCGACAGCCGCAAGCACGGGGGCGCCGATGAGCGGTGATCCGGGCGCCGACGACGGCGCACCGAGCGGCACGGCGAAGGCGGCCGGCGACGGCGGGTCGCCGTTCGCCTCGCTGGAAATGCAGGCGCAGACCGCCGCGCCGGGCGCCGGCGCCGGCGAGGAGCCGGCGGATGCCCTGCCCGGCGACGGCAGCCGGCTCGGCCTGGTGCTCGATGTGCCGGTGCGCCTGTCGGTCGAATTGGGGCGCACCGACATCGCCATCCGCGAGGTCGTCAATCTCGGCCGCGGGTCGATCATCGAGCTGGACCGCGGCCCGGGCACGCCGCTCGACGTGCGCATCAACGGCGTGCTGATCGGGCGCGGCGAGGTGGTGCTGGTCAACGAGGAACGGCTGGGGCTGCGCTTCGTCGAAGTGGTCAGCGCGGCGGAACGGGTGAAGCGCAGCACCTAGCGGGCGGCGCCGGCGGGGGAACGATGGGGAGCATGTCGCAGGCCGGTCAGCAAGCGCTGGTGACGATCTTTGTCGTCAGCGGACCGCTGCTGGCGGTGGTCCTGGTGATCGGGGTTCTGGTAGCGGTGTTTCTGGCAGTGACGCAGATCAATGAGCCGACGCTGAGCTTTGTGCCGAAATTCCTCGGCACCGCGGCGGCGCTGGCCGTGCTGGGACCGTGGCTGCTGCGCCAGCTCGAGCACTTCACCGTGCTGATCCTCGCCGGCCTGCCGCGGATGCTGTCGTGACCGTTCCGGCCGCACCCGCCGCCTCGGGGTTTTCGCTCGCCGCCTGGCGCCGGCACCTGCCGTCGCTCGCGGGGCCGGGCGCGTTCCTGCTGATCCTGTCGATGGTCGTGGTGCCGCTGCCGCCGTTGGCGCTCGACTTCCTGTTCACGTTCAACATCTGCTTCGGCCTGATGATCCTGCTGGCGGCGCTGTACACCGCGAAGCCGACCGATTTCTCGTCGTTCCCGAGCCTGCTGCTGATGACGACGCTGCTGCGCCTGTCGCTCAACGTCGCCGCCGCGCGGGTCATCCTGCTGGACGGCTACCAGGGGTCGGATGCGGCCGGGCGGGTCATCGAATCATTCGGCGCCTTTGTCGTCGGCGGCGACTACGCGGTCGGCATCGCCGTGTTCGCGATCCTCGTCATCATCAATTTCGTCGTCATCACCAAGGGCGCCGGGCGCATCGCCGAGGTTGCCGCCCGCTTTGTGCTCGACGGCATGCCGGGCAAGCAGATGGCGATCGACGCCGACCTCAACGCCGGCCTCGTCAACCAGGAACAAGCGACGGCGCGGCGCCAGGAAATCGGCCGCGAGGCCGATTTCTTCGGGGCCATGGACGGGGCCAGCAAGTTCGTCCGCGGCGACGCGATCGCGGCGGTGCTGATCCTGTTCATCAACCTGATCGGCGGCCTCGTCATCGGCATCTGGCAGCACGGGCTGACGATGGCCGAGGCCGGCCAGACCTATACCTTGTTGACGATCGGCGACGGGCTGGTCGCGCAGATCCCGGCGCTGGTGATCTCGTCGGCCGCCGGCATCGTCGTCAGCCGGGTGTCGACCGGTGCCGATGTCGGGCAGCAGATCATCGCCCAGCTGGCGAGCTTCCCCAAGGCGTGGGCGATCGCTGCCGGCATGGTCGGTCTGTTCGGCCTGGTGCCCGGCATGCCGCATCTGCCGTTTCTGGTCTTCGCGACCCTGCTGGGGGCGAGCGGCTGGTGGCTGCGGCGCGAGCGGGCGCGCGCGGCGCAGGTTCCGGCCCCGGCGCCCGAGGTGCCGGCCGAGGCGGCGGAAATCGACATCGGCGTCGTCGAGCTGGTCGAGCCGCTCGAAATCCAGGTCGGGTACCGGCTTGTCGGCCTCGTCAGCAAGGAACGCGAGGCCGGATTGCTGCGGCGGCTGCGGGCGGTGCGCCGCCAGGTCTCGCGCGAGTTCGGCTTTCTCGTGCCGGTCGTTCACGTCCGCGACAACCCCGACCTGCGCTCGACCGCCTATCGCATCCTCGTCTACGGGGTCGAGCGCGGCGCCGGCGAGGTGCATCCCGACCGCCTCCTGGCGATGTCGTCGGGCAAGACCCTCGGCGAGGTCCAGGGTATCCTTGCGCGCGACCCGGTGTTCGGCCGTCCGGCGCACTGGATCATGCCGGCGGCGGCCGAGCAGGCGCGCGCCGCCGGCTATACGGTGTTCGACGCGGCGGTCGTCATCGCCACCCATTTCGAGCGCGTCGTCCGCGACAACATCGAGGGCCTGTTCGGACGCGCCGAGCTCGACGCGGTCTTGGCCTATCTCGCCAAGCTGATGCCGAAGACGGTCGAGGAACTGACGCCGAAGCTGCTGCCGCCGACGACGGTGCATGCCGTGCTGTGCGCGCTCCTCGCCGAGCAGCTGCCGATCCGCGACCTGCGCACCATCGTCGCGGCGTTGATCGAGGGCGCGGCCGGCAAGCAGGAGCCGCGGGCCCTGCTCGAGCTGGTGCGACTCAAGCTCGGCGGGTTCATCGTGCAGACGGTGTTCGGCGCGGTCGGGGAGTTGACCCTGATGGCGCTCGAACCCGACCTGGAGCGGCTGCTGGGGGAGGTGCTGCGGCTGTCGAGCGGCACCGGCGCCTTTGCCGTCGAACCCGGCCTTGCCGCCGAATTGCGCAGCGCCGGGGCCGCGGCGGCGACGCGGCTCGAAGCGCTGGCGCCGGCGGCGGGCCTGGTAACGCGGCCGGAACTGCGCGAGCTGGTGGCGCAATTGTTGCGCCCGGTGCGCCCGCGCATCTGGGTGTTCTCGTATCCCGAGATCCCGCCGGAAAAGCGCATCCGCGTCGTCGAACTGCTCGGGCGACCCGCGGGAAAGAGTTCCGATGGCGACTGACGCCGCCGCGACGTTGCCAGCGCCGGAAGCGGCGGTGCCGGGCGCCCTGCAGCCGGGTCCCGCCGGGTTTCGCGCCGCCTATTGCGCCGAGCTCGATGAGACCGAGATCATCCGCCGCTACGTGCCGATGGTGAAGCGGCTGGCGCTGCACCTCAAAGGGCGCCTGCCGGATTCGGTGCAGCTCGACGATCTGGTGCAGGCCGGGCTGATCGCCGTGTTGCGGATCGTGCGCCGCGGCGTCGCCGCCCAGATTCGCGACCCGCCGCTGCGCCGCTCGATCGTCAACGCGATGATCGACGAGGCGCGCCGCGACACCTGGGCCCCGGTGCGGACCGTGCGCCTGGCCAAGGCGGCGACGCGGGCGATGGGGGCGCTGAAGCGCCGGCTGGGGCGCGATGCCAGCGACGACGAGGTCGCCGCCGAGCTGGGCCTGCCGCTCGCCGAGTATCACGGGGTCCTGGTCGAGATCGCCGGCATCCGCCTGTTGCAGATCGACGAGTTCGAGAACGGCGAAGACAGCGGGTTGCAGGTTCTCGACACGCCGGCAGCGACGCTCGACCGGGCGCGGATGCTGGCCGACCTCGTCCGCGCGATCGCCGCGCTGCCCGAGCGCGAGAAGATCGTCGTGTCGCTCTATTACGAGCACGAACTCAACATGGACGAGGTCGGCAGGGTGCTCGGCCTCGACAAATCGACGGTATGCAGGGCGCACGGCCGCGCCCTCTTGATGTTGCGGGCCGCACTTGGCGGCTGGACTGGTGCGGGGGCCGCGCAGCGATCGGCTGCGGGAGGATAGGGCGTGGATTTTCTTTCCGTAATCGGACTGGTCATGGGCTTCGGCGCGATCATCGTCTCGATGACGCTCGACGGCGGCAACGTTCTCGCCCTGCTGCAATTGTCGGCCTTCATCATCGTCGGCTGCGGCACCGTCGGGGCGACATTGCTGCAGACCCCGCTGCCGGTGTTCATGCGCGGCCTGCGAATGCTGTCGTGGATATTCTTTCCGCCGCGCGACGAGCGCGAGGAGCGGGTTCGCCAGATCACCGACTGGCTGCGCATCGCGCGCCACCAATTCGTGCTCGCCCTCGACCCGGTGGCCGAACAGCAGACCGACCCGTTCATCCGCCAAGGCCTGCGCCTCGTCGTCGACGGCATCGAGGCGCCGCAGATTCGCGCCGTGCTCGAATCGATGATCTCCACCAAGGCGCACGAGGAAAAGCTTTCGGCCGAGATGTTCGAGGCAATGGGCGGATATGCGCCTACGATCGGGATCCTCGGCGCGGTGATGGGCCTGATCACGGTGATGTCGCATCTCGACGACCCGTCGAAGCTCGGCAGCGGCATCGCCACGGCCTTCGTCGCCACGATCTACGGCGTCGGCGGCGCCAACCTGCTGTTTTTGCCGATCGCCAACAAATTGAAGCTGATCGTCAACCGCCGGGCGCGAACGCTGGAAATGGTCACCGAAGGCATGGTCGGGATCGCCATCATGGAAAGCCCGCTGCAGCTCGAAATGCGGCTGCGCAGCTATCTGGACGAAGGCAAGGGCGAGGCGGCGGGACGGGAGGACGGCGCCCCCGCTGCCGCCGGCAACCCGGCCGCGGCGCATTAGCGGCACCGGGCGGGCAGCAGGAAGGAGAGCGGCATGGCGATTCACCAGGAACCGGAAAAGCCGCCGAACCACGAGCGATGGGTCATTTCCTACGCCGATTTTACGACCCTGCTGTTGGCGACCTTTGTCGTCATGTACGCGGTGTCGAGCATCAACTCGTCGAAATTCCAGGAAATGGCCGAGGCGTTTTCGACCGCCTTCATCGGCCGCACGATCAGCGTGCAGGCCTCGGGCATGGCGGCGGCGGAAAAGGCCCCGTTCGACTTCATGCCGTCGCCGGTGCATGTGCCGATCATCACCCGCGAGATGGAGATCAAGAACCTGCCGATCGCCATGCGCCAGCAAGAGGCGCTGCGCGTGCGCACCCCCGAGCCGCAGGCGAACCAAACGCTCGAGCCAGCCGCCGCGCCGCCGGAGCAAAGCCAGGCTTTGCCGCCGCCACCGGCGCAGCCGCAGACCACGGAGCCGGCGGTTCCGCCGACGGCCGTGCCCCTGGAAGGTCCGGCGCCGCCCCCGGTGCCGCAATTGCGCCAGCAGATGGAACAGCGCGCCCGCCAGCTCGACGAGGCCTACGAGAAGCTGAAAAATGCGCTGGCCTCGCTGATCGGCACCGGGCAGGTGCGCGTGTCGCTGCGCTCGCTCGGGGTGGTCATCGACATCAACGAGGTGCTGCTGTTTCACAGCGGCAAGGCGGCCTTGACGACGCAGGCGCTGCCGCTGGTCGACAAGATCGCCGGCATCCTGAAGGGCCTGCCCTACCAGATTCAGGTCAACGGGTTTACCGACAACGCGCCGATCCACACTGCCCAGTTCGCCTCCAACTGGGACCTGTCGGCGACGCGGGCGATCTCGGTGGTCAAGCGGTTCGTCGCGGTCGGCGTCAACCCCGCGCTGCTGGTCGGCGCCGGGTTCGGCAAATACCACCCGGTCGCGCCCAACACGACGCCGGAGGGCAAGGCCATGAACCGGCGCGTCTCGATTGTCGTGGTATCGCCGGTCGCCGGCGACAACCCGATGAAGACCCCGTTGCTGGGCAGCCCGGCGAGCCGGCTCGGCGCGCCGGCGCCCGCGCCGGTGGCGGCTGCGCCCACGCCGTGATGCCGGTGGAGCGGCGGCCTCGCCATGGCGAAAAGCGTGAAACGACCGGCCGCGGTGCCGAAGCGCAAGCCGGTGCGGCCGCTATTGCTCGCCGGAGGGCTCGGGCTGATCTGGTTCCTCCAGTTCCAGCAGGGCGGTGCCGAGCCGGACGGACCGCCGTGGAGCTTTGCGCTGATCCTCGGGATGCGGCTGGTCGCCGATTTTGTCGGCGCCTGGGTCGCCATCGCCACAGTGCAATTCGTGTTTGCCCTCGGCCGCCTCGGGCTCGCCCATCTGCGCGCCGACCCTGAGCGGGATATCGGATGAGTTCGCGCCTGATCCTCGCCGATGCGGCGATCCACCCATGGCCGTTTCCGGCGCTCGACATCGAATCGAAGCCGGAGGCGGCGCCGGAGCCGGCCGACGCAAACGGGCACGACGACACGCCCGAGCCGACGCCGGCGCCCGAGGCGGGCGCGGCCGATGCCGAGCCGGCCGCGGTCGACGAACGCGCCGACGAAGGCTATGCCGCCGGCTGGCAGCACGGCTACGACGAAGGCTGCGAGCAGGGCCGCGCCGCCGGTCGCGATGCGGTAGAAGCCGAACGGGCGCGGCTCGCCGCGCAGACGCGGCGGCTCACCGCGATCCTCGACCGGCTCGGCGAGCCGATCGCGGCGCTGCAGCAGCCGGTCGAAGAGGCGGTTGCGGCCCTGGCGCTCGAAATCGCCCGCTGCGTCATCGGCGGCGAGGTGGCACGCTCGCGCGAATACCTGGTCCGGCTGATCCGCGAGGCGGTCGCCAAGGTGCCGATCGAGATGGGTCCGCCCCGGGTGCTGCTGAACCCCGCCGATCTCGATCTGATCCGGCAATTGGCGCCCGACCTTGAAGGCGGCGGCGCGGCTCTCGTCGCCGACGAGGCGGTCGAGGCCGGCGGGTGCCTCGTTGTCGCCGACGGCGATGGCGAACCGGTGGCCGACCGGCGCTGGCGCCCCCGTGCCGGTGAGGGTGTTTCCCAGGTCAACCTGACGCTGTCGTCGCGCTGGCGCAGCGTGATCCTGAGCCTGTTCGACGGCGAGGAGGATTGACGTGCTGGCCCCGGGCATCGATGCGGCGCGGCTGGCGGCGAGCCTCGAGCGCTACCGGGCGCGGCTCGGCGCCGGGGGTGAATCGGTGCAGGTACACGGCAGTCTCGTCCGCACGGTCGGCCTGGTCATGGAGGCGCGCGGCATCCATGTCGCGATCGGCGAGCGCTGCTATGTCGAAAACGAGACGGGGCGGCTGCTTTCCGCCGAGGTGGTCGGCTTTGACGGCGGGCGGGTGTTGCTGATGGCCGAGGGCCACGCCAACGGGCTCGCGCCGGGTGCGCGGGTGATCCCGGCGGGGCGCACGATGGAGGTGGCGGCGGGACCGGAACTGCTCGGCCGCATCATCGACGGCAGCGGATCGCCGATCGACGGCAAGGGGCACATCCGCTGCCGCGACTGGATGCCGCTGTTCGGCCAGTCGATCAACCCGATGCGCCGCGCCCTGGTCGACGAGCCGCTCGATGTCGGAGTGCGTGCGATCAACGCGTTGTTTGCAGTCGGCCGCGGGTCGCGCCTCGGCCTGTTCGCCGGCAGCGGGGTGGGCAAGAGCGTGCTGCTCGGCATGATGGCGCGCTACACCAGCGCCGATGTCGTCGTCGTCGGGCTGATCGGCGAGCGCAGCCGCGAGGTCAAGGAATTCGTCGAGCGCATCCTCGGCCCGGACGGGCTCAAAAAGGCGGTCGTCGTCGCCGCGCCGGCCAACGAATCCCCGCTCGGCCGCGTCCACGGCGCCTATCGCGCCGCCGCCATCGCCGAATATTTCCGCGACAGCGGCCATCAGGTGCTGCTGCTGATGGATTCGCTGACCCGGTTTGCCATGGCGCAGCGCGAGATCGGCCTCGCCGCCGGCGAGATTCCGGCGACCCGCGGCTATCCGGCGTCGGTATTCGGGAGCATATCCTCGCTTTGCGAGCGGGCCGGCAACGGCGCCGTCGGCTCGGGCAGCATCACCGCGTTCTACACGGTGCTGGTCGAGGGCGACGACCCCAACGACCCGGTCGGCGACTCGGCGCGCTCGATCCTTGACGGCCACCTCGTCTTGTCGCGCAAGCTCGCCGACCGCGGCCATTTTCCGGCCCTCGATGTCGGCGCCTCGGTCAGCCGGGTCATGCCCGCCGTGGTGCCGGCCGAGCAGGTCGCCCGCGCGCACCGCTTCAAGCACCTGTACAACCGGCTCGAAGAAAGCCGCGACATGATCGCGATCGGCGGCTATCGGCCCGGCAACGACAATGAACTGGACCTGGCCGTGTCGTTGCAGCCGGCGATCGGCAATTTCCTGTGCCAGGACATGACCAACGCGGTCCGCTTCTCGGAAAGCGCCGCGGCGCTGGCCGCAATCGTCGGCATGTAGGGGGAAGAAGAAAATGGCGGGGTTGAACAAGTTGATCGCGCTTGCCGGGCGGCGCAGCGACGGGGCGCTCGCCACCTGGCAGCGGCTGAAGACACAATGCGACGAGGCGCTGACCAAATTGTCGCTGTTGAAGCAGCATCGCGAGCGCTATCGCGAGATGCTGCGCGCCGGGCTTGGCGAAGGCATGCCGGCCCTGTCGACAATGGCCTATCTCGGCTTTATCGGCCAGATCGACGAGGTCGTGTTGCGCCAGGAAAGCGAGGTCGGCCGGCTCGAACAGGCCTGCGAGCGCCAGTGGCAGGAATTGGTCGAGACCCGGCGCGAAAAGCGCGTGTACGAGATCGTCAACGAGCGCGTCGCCTCCCGCGAACTGGCCGCGGCGCTGCGTCGCGCCCAGGCCGAGATCGACGACCTGCTGCAGCGCGTCGGCAAGGGGCCTTGATCTTGCCTCTCACCTTGACGTAAAGCGGGAATTCGCACGATGACCGATATCGACCAGGGCGCCGAGCTGGAACCGGAGGGTGCGGGAAGCAAGCGCAGCCCGCTGAAATTCTGGGCGATGATCGGCGGCGCCGCGCTGCTGCTGGTCATCGCCGGGGGCGGCGTCTGGTATTTCCTGCTCGGCGGCCGCGCCGAGCTCGCGGGCGGCGCGCGCAAGGCCGAGGCGCCGCTGCCCCAATTCGTCCAATTGAAGCCGTTCGTCGTCACCATCGCCAGTCGCGCCGGGCCGTCGCGTTTTGTGCAATTGGGAGTGAGCTTCGAAATCCCCGGGCCGGCGGCCGCGGCGATGATCAACGCGGTCCTCCCCGAAGTGCAGGACGCGCTGCGCCGCACCGTGCTCGGCTTCAAGGCCGAAGACATGCAGACGCCGGCCGGGCTCGACAAATTGCGGGTCGCGATCCGCAGCGCCGTCAATGCGATGCTGGCCCAGGTGCTGGGACCCGAACGGATTCAAAAGGCTGCGGGCGGCGGCTCGCCCGGGGGCCTGGTGCAGCAGGTCGAGTTTTCGACGCTGGTGGTCGAGTGACCGCCGCGGCGGCGCAGCGGAGCGGCAATCGTGCCCTATGACGCCGACAGCCTGACCTCGCTCACGCTGGCGATCGCGGTGATCGTCGTGCTGCTGTGGGGTGCGGTGTGGCTGGTCCGGCGCTCGCGCCCGGGGGCGTCGCCGTGGGACGGGCGCGATTGCGCGGTGGTCCGCTCGCTGGCGCTGGGGCCGCGCGAGCGCCTCGTCGTCGTGCGGGTCGGCGCCCGGCACCTGGTGGTCGGGGTCGGCTCGGCGCAGGTGTCATTGCTGTGCGAGCTCGACCAGCCGCTGCCGCCGCGCGCGCCGGCGGAACAGAAATTCGGCGAGGCGATCCGCAAGGCGATCGAGCAATGGCGCGGCCAGTGACACTTCGCCTCGCGGCCGCCGCAGCAATTGTTGCCGCGGCCTGCCTGGTGGCCTGCGCCACCGCGCACGCGGCCGGCATCGGCGCGCTCGACATGCGGCCCGACGGGCATGGCGGACAGACCTACAGCATCCCGGTGCAATTGCTGCTGCTGATGGGCGGGCTGGTGTTTCTGCCGGCGATCCTTTTGACGATGACCTCGTTCACCCGCATCATCATCGTGCTGTCGCTGCTGCGCCAGGCGCTGGGGCTGACCCAGACGCCGCCCAACCAGATTCTGATCGGTCTGGCGCTGTTCCTGACCATGTTTGTGATGGGCCCGGTGTTTTCGCAGATCGGCGACAATGCGGTGCGCCCGCTGCTCGACAACCGGATTTCGGCGGTCGAGGCGCTGGACAAGGCCGAAGTGCCGCTGCGCGCGTTCATGATCAAGGAGACCCGCCGCGAGGATCTCGGCCTGTTCCTGAAGCTGGCCGGCGGCAAGACCTATCCGAGCGCGGAAGAGGTGCCGTTTCGGGTGCTGGTGCCGGCCTTCGTGACGTCGGAATTGAAGACCGGGTTCCAGATCGGCTTTCTGATCTTTCTGCCGTTTCTGGTCATCGACATCGTCGTCGCCGCGGTGATGATGTCGCTGGGCATGATGCTGTTGTCGCCGACCAGCGTGTCATTGCCGCTGAAACTGGCGTTGTTCGTGCTGGTCAACGGCTGGACCCTGGTGATCGGCTCGCTGGCCGAAGGATACATCCGGTGAACGCCGCCGCGGTCGTAGCGGCGGCGCGCGAGATGCTGCTGCTGACGCTGCTGCTGGCGAGCCCGTTCCTGGCGGTCGCGATCCTCGCCAGCCTGATCATCGGCTTATTGCAGGCGACGACGCGCATGAACGACCTGACGCTGAGCTTCGTGCCGCGATTTTTCGCTGTGCTGCTGGTGATCTACCTGACCTCCTCCTGGGCCGGCGCGCAGCTGACCGCCTATATCGAGCGCTCGGCGGGCGCCGCGCACGCGCTGTTCGAATGAGCCCGTGCTGACCGTCGGCAGCGGTGAGATCGCCCACTGGCTGGGCGTGTTCCTGTGGCCGTTCCTGCGCATCCTGGCACTGATGGCGGCGGCGCCGGGGTTCAACTCCCCGGCGGTTCCGGTGCGGGTCAAGGTGGCGCTGGCGTTTGTCATTGCCATGCTGATCGGCGCAACGCTGCACCAGTCGATGCCGGTGTCGCTGTCATGGACGACGGCGGTGCTGGCGGTCGAGCAGGTACTGGTCGGCGTGGCGATCGGGTTTTCGATGCAGCTGACGCTCGCGGCGATGGCGTTTGCCGGCGACCTGGTCGGGGTGGAGATGGGGTTCGGCATCGCCAGCCTGTTCGACGTACAGAGCGGGTTTGACGTGCCGGTGATGTCGGATTTCTACAGCCTCACCGGGTTGCTGCTGTTCCTGACCTTGAACGGGCACCTGGTACTGCTCGGCGTCTTGGTCAAAAGCTTCGCGATCGTGCCGATCGCCGCCGGCAGCGGCATTTCCGCGGCGGGGTGGCAGGCGCTCGCGCGGGCCGGGCTGCTGCTGTTCCAGATGGGGGTATGGCTGGCCCTGCCGGTATTGGCGGTGTTGCTGGCGGCGCACCTGACCGTCGCCGTGGTGTCGCGGGTCGCACCGCAGTTCAACATCATGTCGATCGGTTTCTCGGTGTTCATGTGGGTCGGCCTCGCAGCCGTCATCGCCCTGCTGCCGTTTTTCGTGCCGGCGGTCGAGCACATGATCGACGCCGGTCTGGCGCTGAGCCGCGCCGCCCTGCAAGGGCAGCCGCCGTGAGCGACACCTCGGGCGGCGGCGACCGCACCGAACAAGCCACCGCGCGGCGCCTCGAAAAGGCGCGCGAGGAGGGCACGATCGTCCGCGCGCACGCGGTGGCCGGCGCGGCGGTACTGCTGGCCGGCGCGTTCGTATTGCTGGTTGGAGGCGCCCGGCTCGTTGCCCTGCTGGAATTCTCGCTCCGCTCCGGCCTCGGCCTGCCGGCGGAGCAGATGCGCGATCCCGCGCGCCTGATCGCCGTCGCCGCAGGGGTGATGCGGCCGGGGCTGACCGCGCTGGTCCCGTTCCTGCTGCTGATGGCGGCGGTGGCTTTTGTCGCCGATTTGCTGATCGGCGGCTGGATCTTCTCGACCCGGCCGCTGGTGCCGGACTGGTCGCGGATCGATCCGGTTCAGGGGTTCGGCCGCCTGTTTTCCGGCCCTGCGCTCGCCGAGATCGTCAAGGCGCTGGTCAAGTCGGCGGTGGTCGGCGCCGTCGCGTTCTGGCTGGTGCGCAGCCGGGCGGCCGGGTTTCTGCACATCGCGGTCGAGAGCTGGCCCTATGCGACGCAGCACGCGGCAGGGCTGGCGGCCGAGCTGCTCCTGGCACTGGCGGTGGCGCTGGCCGCGGTGACCGTGCTGGAAATCCCCTACCAGATGTGGTCGTTCCGCGACCGCATGAAGATGTCGCGCCAGGAGATCAAGGACGAGCACCGCGAACTCGAAGGGAGCCCGCAGACACGGCGCCGGATCAGGGGATTGCGGCTCAAACGGGCGCGCATGCGGATGATGACCGAGGTGGCGAAGGCGGATGTGGTCGTGACCAACCCGCAGCATTACGCCGCCGCGCTCGCCTATCGCGAAGGACGGATGCGCGCCCCGCAACTGGTCGCCAAGGGCACCGGCCTTATCGCTTTGCGCATTCGCGAGGTGGCGGCCGAGCACGGCGTGCCGGTCGTCGAGGCGCCGCCGCTGACCCGGGCAATCTGCCGCTATGTCGAGCTCGGCGACGAGATTCCGGCCGGGCTTTACGGTGCCGTGGCGGAGGTGTTGGCCTATGTCTACCGGTTGCGGGCGGCGCGCGATGCCGGCCGGCCGGCGCCCGTGGTACCGCCAAACCGGCTGTTCGAGCCGCCGGCCGAATTCGACGCGTGACGGCGGAAATTCAGGCGGCGCCGAGTGCGTGACGCGCCGGTGCGCGCCGCTCGCTGCCGTCGGCATTGTAGGAACGGTGCAGATCGTGCTGGCGCAACCGGTCGAGCGCCAGCCTCAGGTGGCGCAGCATCGCGCTGCAGATCACCCCGTTCTGCTGGTTGTAGCGCGCCAGCGCAGTCAAGGTTTCGGCTTGCGGCAAGCGCGCGCCCGGCACTGCCGAAGCCGCCTCGATCGCCTCGGCCAGCGCCAGTTTGCGCCGGGTCACGGCGTGGATCGGTTCCGGATCGCCGGCCAATAGCGTGCGGCGCTCTTCCTCGAGCACGCCGCGCAATTCCTCGACGAGCGCGGCCAGTTCGCCGGACGAACCGGTCATCTTTGTTTCCTTCGCCGACATCCAGACCGGATTCCCCTCGACGTGCATGGCCATTGCCAGGGCCCGCGGGCGTGACCTGCAGAAACGAAGCAATTCCGACGGATGGACAACCCCTCGGCCCGAGATTGCTTCGCTGCGCTCGCCATGATCACCCGGTTCGACACTACCGGAATCTGCCTCTAGAAGTTCAACTCGACCCCGCCCTCGCTGTCGACGGTGGCGCGCAGCGTCTTGCGGCTTTCCGGGTTCTGCACCGCGATGTTGTCGCCGACGCGGCCGTCTTCGAGCGCGAGCGCCGTCGTGGTGATCGTCATGGTCGGGTCGCGGAGCGTCAGTCTCACGCTCTGGCCGCGATGCACGGCGATCGGCAATTCCAGCAGCGGCGACAGGATCGGCGCCCCGGTCGACAGCCCGGTGCGCAGAATCTTGCCTTCCGCCTGGCGCGGGTCGGTCAGGACGCCGCCATTGGCGGCGAACATATCGACGCGGCCGCGCGACAGGTCGTCGGCGCGCAACGTGTGTTCTGGCGGCAGGTTGGTTGCCGCGACCACAGCCTCGATCCAGGCGTGCAGGTGAACCGGCACATACAGTGTCCAGGCCGGCGCCGCGCATGTCACCTTGGCGGAGATCGTCGCCACCTCGACCGGCGGCACCGTCACCGCCAGCGCCGGGCACTCGGGAAATCGCAGTCGCGGATCGATGGCGCCGACGGCGATATCGACGCTGGCGTTCTTGGCGGCATCGACATGCGGCCCGACCGCTGCCTCGATGGCCGCGCGGATCGCTGCCGGATCTTCGGTCGGGACGGCGGCCACGGCACCGGCGCGCACCGGAACCAATAGGCACAGGCCAAGCGCGGCAACACCCCCCAACCACAAGTGGCGCGCCATCGTCACTTTCCCCTTGCGGCTTTGCCAATTCCATCTTAACATAACGAAAAATGGAAATTCGGCAAGTAAGCAAACGCATCTGTCACAACTTTTCCGGCGTCGCGGACATCAGCAACAACGGGTCTCGCGCGGCGGACGCAGGCGGCAAGGAAATGGACGGAGTGATCGGGCCGCTCGACACCGGGTTGGATTTCTACCGCCAGGTCCTGGCCTTGCGGGGCTATCGCCAGGAGGTCCTGTCGGCCGACATCGCCAATGCCAGCACGCCGGGCTACAAGGCGATGGACCTCGATTTCGCCGCGGCATTGAAGGCGGCTTCGGCCGACACCCCGCAACCCGGCGCGCCCGGGCCGGTGTGGCTGGTGGACGATCCGCGCGACCTGTCGCCTGGCGCCGCCGCACCCGGCAGCACCGCGGCGGCGGCGGCCGGTGCGGTGAAGTACCAGGCCGGCACCGAGGTGACGCTCGACGGCAACAGCGTCGATCTCGACCAGGAAAAGGTCGCCGCGGCCGAAAACGGCGTCGATTACGAGGCCGCCGCCACCTTCGCCACGCAGACGATCCGGATGCTGACGGTCGCGATCAACGGCAGCGCGGCGCAGCAGGCGGGCGGGGCCTAGGCAATGTCGCTGTTGGGGGTGCTGGCCGTGGCCGGCTCGGGCATGGGCGCCGAATCCGAGCGCCTGACCACGGTCGCCAGCAACCTCGCCAACGCCAATACGATGACCAGCTCGACCGGCCAGCCCTATCGCGCCCGCGAGGTGGTGTTTCAGGCGGTGCCGGTGGATGGCGGCGATGGCGGCGGGGACACGGCGGAAGCGGCGGCGGCCGCCGGGGTCAGGGTCGCCGGCGTGGTCGAGAGCAACGCGCCGCTGCGCACGGAATACGACCCGGGCAGCAGCTTTGCCAACGCCCAGGGCTACGTGCAGATGCCGAACGTCAACCCGGTCGACGAGATGGTCAACATGCTGTCGGCACAGCAGAACTATCAGGCCGATCTCGAGGCGTTCAACGTCGCCAAGACCCTGGCCCTGCACACGCTGTCGATCTAGCCGGATCAAATCGAGGCGGGGCGGCGACCCGGACCCGGGCGGAAGGAGCAGGCGATGAGCGCAAGCAGCACGATGCCGGTCAACGAGACCACCTTGCCGATGGGCAGCCAGGTGCCGTCGAGCTCGTCTTCGCCGGCAACCTCAGGCGCGCTCAGCGAGAACAACTTCCTGCAATTGCTGACCGCCCAGCTCGAAGACCAGGACCCGCTGAACCCGGTCAGCCCGAGCGATTTCGCCGCCGAACTGGCGCAATTCTCGACCGCGACCGGGGTGCAGAGCCTCAACACCACGATGAATTCGGCGAGCGGCATAGAGGCCGCCGGACTCGTCGGCCAGAACGTCGCCGTTTCCGGCAATGCCCTGCTGCTCGGCCAGGGCGGCACCGCGACCGGTTCGTTCTCGCTGTCGGGCGCGGCCAAGGACGTCACCGTGACGATCGCCAATTCCGCCGGCAACGTCGTGCAGGTGCTCGATCTCGGCGCGCTGCCGGCGGGCACCCAGAATTTCTCGTGGAACGGCCAATCGATCGGCGGCACCGCCATGTCGGCCGGCACCTACAGCTACAGCGTCAACCCCACCTCCGCCGGCGCTTCGGCGGTGACGGCGACGACCTACTCGGTCGTGCCGGTCACCGCGATCGTACTCGGCGGCCAGAGCGGCCCGCAGCTCGACCTCGGCGGCGGCGTCGCGCCGGTGGCGTTGAGCGCGGTGCAGCAGGTGTTCTAACCCCCAGGGAGTCAGCAGCATGTCGCTCCTCGTCGAACTGTCCGGCGTGCAGGCCGCACAGACCGATATCGACACGATCGGCAACAACATCGCCAATGTCTCGACGGCGGGCTTCAAGACCTCGGCGCCCGATTTCTCGGACATCTACGCCGGCTCGCTCGCCGGCGCGGCCGGGAATGGCGTGACCCCGGGACAGGGGGTCAGCACCAGCAGCCTGTCGCAATTGTTCACCGAGGGCACGGTCAACCAGACCGGCAATCCGCTCGATGTCGCGATCAACGGCAACGGCTTTTTCCAGGTGCAGACCGCCGGCGGGACCGCCTACAGCCGCGACGGCACGTTCCAGATCAACAGCGCCGGCTATCTGGTCAACAGCGCGGGCGACGAAGTGATGGGCTATGCCGCGCCGGCGGCAGGCAGCAGCGCCACCAGCGCAGGCGTGCTGGAGCCGATCCAGATCGGCACCGGAAACATTGCCGGCACGGCGACCTCTACCCTCGGCATCAATGTGAACCTGCCGTCTACCGATGCCGCGATCAATGTGACCACGACGCCGTTCAGCATCAAAAACCCGGACAGCTACGACGAAAGCACGACGACATCGGTTTACGACAGCCTCGGCAGCAGCCAGACGCTGACCACCTATTTCACCCAGGTCAGCGGGTCTGGCACCCCCAACCAGTGGCAGACCAACTGGCAATTGAGCAATTCGTCCGGCGCCATGGTCGCCTCGGGCGCCGGCCCGACCCTGACCTTCAACAGCGCCGGGCAACTGACCTCGGGCAGCGGGACGATCGCCGTCGCCAAACTGCCTGACGGCGCCGCGCCGCTCGACATCGCCCTCGATTTCACCGGCTCGACCCTGTCGAACCTGAGCTTCGCGGTCAATTCGGTCGACAATAACGGGGCCGCCGCCGGCCAGTTCACCGGCGTTACGATCGGCAGCAACGGCGAGGTGAGCGGGCAATACAGCAATGGGCAGACCCAGAATTTCGGCACCATCGCATTGGCGAACTTCGCCGATCCGCAGGGGCTGATCGCCACCTCGAACAATCTGTGGCAGGCCTCGACCGCCTCGGGTGCGGCGGTGACCGGGCAGCCGGGATCGGGCGCGCTCGGCAGCCTGGAATCGGGCGCGCTCGAAGGCTCCAACGTCGACCTGTCGTCGCAATTGGTCAACCTGATCGCCGCCCAGCAGGCCTACCAGGCCAACGTCCAGGGCATCAGCACCGAGCAGCAGGATTTGCAGCGCCTGCTGACGATCCAGACCTGATCCTGGCGGCAGCGCGGCAATACCGGGTCGAAGCGATGAGCGAGCAGCTGTTCTATCTGGCGATGTCCGGGCTGAATGCGACGATGGATCGCATCACCGCGACCACCAACAACCTCGCCAACGCCAATACCACCGCGTTCAAGGCGCAGCGGCCGGTGTTCGAGGCGTTTCCGCTGTACGG
>JASHNY010000119.1 GCA_030041385.1 Alphaproteobacteria bacterium | reverse complement strand
AGTGACGGGGGCGTAGAAATGGCGGCATTTGGATAGCAAAGGATAGGTTGGAGGGGCTGAGTCGACTGATTGTCTTCGATAGTCTTTAAATGCTCTAACTGCGAACTTCATGCAGAGGGTCGGTCTTCATCGTTCCGCGGGATGCGTTCGGCCGCTTGCTATACGACTGCCGGGCCTTTCTCTCTAACCACGCTGCGGAACAGGCTGTCAGGGCATAGCCCTCGACAGGGAGCCTTGCACATCTCCGATATCCGCCCGAGGTTGACAGTTGGCCGCATTGCCGTGTCGTTGCCGTGAATTCCCGCTGGGGCGGGGCGCCGCATTGCGACGCCCCGCTCGGCAATGCTTCTCACGCGGCGGTTCCCACGCGGTCGACAACGTTTCGACCGGGGGCCTGCCCCACTGCGCTTGCGGCGTCTTTGACCGCGACCTGTCTGGCGGCCTTTCGCCAACCGATCAACTGCTCGGGCGGAAGTGTCTGACGGCCCGCCACACGTTCGACAGCGAGGCGAACATCCGCGGCGCGTCCGGCTTTGAGGGCGGCCTCCAGGAAAAGCTGCTCAAGCACGTCTTGCTGCGCGTGGCTGCCGCCAAGCCGGTACATACCGCCAAGTGCAGGACGCATCAGGACGACGGCCTCGACATGGCGTCCAGCGGCATGGGCAACCTGCGCCTCGGCGATCGGCAGCCCGTAAACGCGCACGATCGCCTGGACGGTGCCGCTGCCACTGGCATAGGCGCGCATTGCCTCGACCATTCGTTCCGCCGCCGCGGTCCGGCCGGTGGCGATGAGCGCCATCATCCAGTGCGGCAGCGTGAAAGCGGACGCGCAGTCGCCGATTCGCGCCTCGGCCTTGTCCGCCAGTTCGACCCAACGATCGCCGACATCGACACCCAGACGCTGAAGGCGGAACAGCATGGACGCGGCATTCTGCACGTCGATGTAGACATCCGGGGATTCCAGCGTCAGCGGTCCCGCGAGATCGCGAAAGCGCGTGTCGTAGAGTTCGAGAACGCTGTCGAAATCCCCCTGCTCCAGCTTGTACAGGGCGCAATGCCACCAAAGATGGTGTTGCAGATTATGGGCCCCGGCCCAGTTGGGCGCGAGGGTGGTGACCCACTGAATCCCTTCCTCACGGCGGC
This sequence comes from Alphaproteobacteria bacterium, assembly GCA_030041385.1. GTDB lineage: Bacteria > Pseudomonadota > Alphaproteobacteria > ATCC43930 > CGMCC-115725 > DATARH01. The sequence goes on along the minus strand of JASHNY010000119.1, from coordinate 6,445 downwards.
CCTGGGATTCCAGCACGTGGGCAACCGCGTGCGCGGCCCAGAGATCGCCTGGATCAAGCTCGATAGAGCGGCGACCCGAGGGCTCGGCGATGAAGTAGTTGCCGGCCTCTTCGTGGGCGAACGCATGACAGGCGAGCATCGACGCATAGCCGGGCGTGTCCTCCGACCAGGCCGGCAGCACGCGTTCCACCGAACTCACCATGTCACCTGGGCGGCCCAGCCAGAAATTGACGAAATGGGCCAGACGGAAGGCGACGACGTCCAGGGGGTAGCGGCGCAGGATCGACTCCCAGATCCCGATGGCGCGGTCGAGCTTGCCCTCGGACCAGGCGGTCGCGGCGGCGATGTGATCGCGCTCCCGCGGTGTGGCGCCGGCGCCCAGAGCCTGTGCGGCGCGCGCCGAATCCTGGGCCGTCGGGATGGTGGCCTGCTTGAAGGCCAACATTGAGAAATAGCTCTTCATGCAGTGCGCCATCACGCAGTCCGGATCGGCGGCGAACAACGTCTTGAGGCGGCTGGCGGTGTCGTTGCGTTGGGTGAGATACCCGGTGATGAGGTGATCGTAGGCGGCGGCGGCCTCGGCGGTGGCTGTTGTGAGGGGTAGGCCCCGATTATCGTGCTGCATGGCGTTGCTCCTGGCGGCTGTGCGGTTTCAGCGGAGCCAGATTGACGCCATGGCGAGGAAGCCACCGTTTGAGCCATCGTGGATTTCTGATTAGTCTGTGTGATCAATAGGCGCGCGGCCGGTTTTGTTCGCTCGCCCGGGGGGAGCGGCGCAGAGTAAGCAATACCGAGATGAAAGGTCTCGAGCTTCAATTTCTGGATGACTTCCAGGTCCGTCGCGATGGACGTCCGGTGCCATTGCCGCCGTCCAAGAAAACCCGCGCCCTGCTGGCCTATTTGTGCCTGCAACCCCGCAGATTTCGCCGCGAACAACTCTGCCAGCTTCTGTGGGAAGTGCCGGACGATCCACTTGGTTCCCTGCGATGGAGCTTGTCGAAGATCCGTCGTCTTCTCGATGACGACGATCGCCCCCGGATCCTCGCGGACCGCAACAGTGTCGGCGTCGAAGTCGGGGATATCTCAATCGACATTCTGGAGCTCAGGCGACTGGTTGGCGACGGGCTGACGCAGGTGCCTGTTGAAGCGCTTGAGGCGGCCGCCTCACGCTACCGCGGTAACCTTCTCGAAGGGCTGGAGTTCTCGAACTTCTACGATTTTCACGCCTGGTGCGTGACGGAGCGGGAACAGGCGCTGCGCGACCGGACCGCGTTGCTGACCGAACTCGTCGCGCGCCTCGCCGGTGAGCCGGAACGGGCCTTGCCCCAGGCCCGCGCACTGGTCGGTCTGTCGCCCTATGATGAAGAGCACCGCGCCACGCTGATCCGGCTGCTGAACGCCGCGCGCCACTTCGCCGACGCCGAGGAACAGTATCAGCTCGGCCTGCGCATGCTGAAGGAAGCCGCCATCCCGTCCTCGGGCGCGCTGGGCGCTGCGCGCCGGGCCCCACGGATAGATGCGCCACCGATGCGGGTGCGGGCCGAAACGGTTCCGGAGCCGCGGATGGCGACCTCCGCCGCCTCCAACCTGTTTGGGCGGGAGGCCGAAACCGCCACCATCGCCGCTGCTTTGGAGGAAGCCGCGAGCAAGAGCCGGTGCGCGACGCTGCTGCTGAGTGGGCCGCCCGGTATCGGCAAGACCAGCTTGTTCGAAATGGCGCGGGGACTGGCCAAGGATAACCGGGCCTTCATCCTTCACGCCGCCGCCTTCGAGTCGGATGCCATTCGCCCCTTCGCCTTGTGGAGCGACGCGTTACGAGCACTGGACACCACGATCCATGAGCAAATCTTCGGCGATACCGATGTCGCCAACCGCGACCGGTTGTTCGCGCGGCTGAGCGACCTGGTCGCGCGTGAGTCGGCCAATCGTCCAGTCGTACTATTGTTCGACGATGTGCAATGGTGCGACGAGTCGAGCGCCGCCGCGCTGCATTACGTCGCCCGCGCCAATCGCGAGAAACCGTTGCTCGGCCTTCTGGCGGCACGCGACGGCGAGCTTCGGGACAACGCGCCCGTGCAGCAGGCGCTGCGCGGCCTGCGGCGGGACGTCCTGCTGCGGGAAGTAGATATCGGCCCGCTTCCCAGCGGCGTCCTCGCGGCCCTGATCGATGAGCGAGCCCCCGGCGCCAACAGCGCCCGTTTAAGCGTCGAGTGCGGCGGCAATCCGTTGCTGGCGATCGAACTGGCGCGCGCCGAGGTCCACGGCAGCGTCGCTGGCTCGCTGACGGACCTGATCCAGGAACGGTTGGCCCGCTTCACTGCCGTGGGCGCCGATGTCCTGCATTGGGCCGCGGTGCTGAGTCCGCGCATCGATGTCGGCGCACTTATCGGGGTGTCAGGACTGGACGGGGCCGATGTGGGGGCTGCCTTGGAGAGCGCGGAGCGGCAGGCAATCCTGAACGTTACCGATCGCGGACTCGCCTTCGCGCACGAACTGATCGCGCGCGCCATTTACACGGGCATTTCTCCACTCCGGCGCCAGGTCATGCACCGCCGTGTCGCGGAGTTGCTGGAGAAGGACACCGCTCAGGACCTGGGGCGAGCCACCGACCTGGCGCGCCATGCCTCGCTGAGCGGAGATACAGGCCTGGCCGCCCGGGCCATGGTTTCGGCCGGCAGGTTGTGTCTCCGTTTCTTCGCCAATGACGACGCGCTGTCGGTGGCGCGAAAAGGCCTGCAACTTGTTCAGGCGTTACCGGACGCCGAGCGGGTGAAAGTGGAGATCGATCTGCGGGAAATCCTGCTCGCGGCGCGGCCGGAAGAGGACCTGGACGCAGCCGCCAGCAACTTCGAGGCACTGGCCGAACAGGCGCTGAGCCACGGCGCGGCGGCCCATGCCAGACTTGGTTTTCATATGGCGTCCTGGGTGCGCTGGACGCAGGGTAAATTCGCCGCGGCGCGCGAGCAGACCCTGCAGGCCGCACGCGCCGTGCGCGGCGGGCAGGACGAAGCGCAGATCGTCGGCATGGCCGAAACCGCCAAATGTCTTGTTCTGTTGGAGCGCGACATCCCCCGGGCGGATACGATGCTGGGCGAAGCGAGCGCACTTGCCGGGCGCAAGGGATTTATCCATCCAGCCATCGCCGCTGGACTAGGCATGATCCGCCTTCACGAAAACAGCCTCGACGAAGCCGAGGACCTGTTCCGCGAGGCGCGTACGCTTTGCAAGGCGGCCGGAGACCGAGTGAACGAGTACCAGGCGAACGAGTTTCTCGTGATTCTGGAACTGCAAAGAGGCCGATTTGAGCACGCTCGCGCCCACTGCGACGAACTGTTGGCGCTGGGCGACAAGCTGCGCGGCGGCAGCGAGGAACCCTACGCCCGCGCGATGACCGGGCTGTGCGACTACGCGATCGACGACGAGGCCGAAGGGCTCGACGCCGCGCTCGCCGATCTGCGTGTCGCCGATGCAAAACATAGGCTGGCCTACGTTCTGACCCGGGCCGCCATGATCGATTGCGAGCGCGGCCGGGCGGAGTCCGCGACCGCGCGGGCGACCGAGGCGCTTGGATACGCGACGCTGCTCGAACGCCCGACGGAGATGCTGCTTGCCAACGCCGTGCTGTCGCGCGATTGCGAGTTGGCCGGTAACCGGGAAGGGGCCACGCGTTTCGCGCATGAAGTCGAGCGTCTCAGCCGGGGCGGTGCCGCCACCTGGACGCGCGATATCCTGTCACGGCTGACCAATAAGAACAGCACACGCGTGGCGCGGCAGGAGATTTCATGACGGAAATACTGGTCGAACGCCATTGGGACACCGCCCTGACGGAGGCCGACCTGATGACCGCCTTCGGTAACGCCGCGGTGTGTCTCAACATCCACCGCGTGGACTGGAGCGGAAGTTTGCTGTCCGCGGATGGTCATGACCTGTTCTGCCATTTTTCCGCGGCCGACGCCGAATCGGTGCGGATCGCGTTGCAACAGTCCGGCTCGCCGAGGGGCCTAGTCTGGGCCGGTACCGTGCATGACGCGCCCGATTTCGCGCCCGAGATTCTGGCGGGGGCCAACACCGTGGCGTTCTGGAGCTTCGACACGCCCGCGGCTCCGGATCAAGTGCAGGCTATCGAGGCGGCCGGAGCGCCAGCCTTGCTGGCGCATGGCGTGCGCCACGTGCGAACCTATCTATCGGCAGACCGTCGGCGCGCGGCTGGCCTTTATCGGGCACCCGACGTGGAAGCAGTCAGCCGTGCTCTGGCTGACGCCAAAAGGCAACCCGAACGGGTCTGGGCGTTCCGGCAGTTCCGCCCGTCGCCCGCTGAAAACAACGCAGCCAAGGCGATAGGCCGCGCTTTTCCACGCTGGCTTCCACGATGGGTGCAACGCCTCGTGGGTTAACTCGCTCCTGTCCGATGCCTGTGTCGGACATCTTCAGGAGCAAAGCCCATGGCCAACCAGATAAAGACCGCCGAGAACGGTGTAAACGTCGCCGCTCTTCTCGGCGCCCGCGAGGCGCTCGCCAAGACCCCGGAAGCCGCGCGCTTCAAATGGCGGGCGACCAGCGAGTGGGTGAACGGCACCCACAGCCGGTCCAACGTGGACGGATTCTTCGGCCTGGGCGGCGAACAAAAGCATCGCCAGAGCTACCAGTTCGACATGGACCACCCGGAAGTCTTCGCGTCCGAGGACAACGGCGCGACGCCGGTCGAGATGGTGCTCGTCGGACTTGCCGGCTGCCTGACGGCGGGCATCGCGGCGGTCGCCCAGCACCGCGCCATCCAGCTTCGCTCGGTGAAGGCCACGCTGGAAGCCGGTATGGATCTGCAGGGCATCCTCGGAATGGATCCGGCGGTGCGCAACGGCTTCGACGGCATCAAGGTGCATTACGACATCGACGCTGACGCCAGTGCGGAGGATATCGAGGCCCTCGTCGCTCAGTCGCAGAAGCGGTCGGCCGTCTTCGACGTCATCGCCAATCCGACCGACGTCACGGTCACCACGAGCAAGATGTGATGGCAAGGCACCACGTGTGCCAGCCGGCCGGCGCCGTTGACGTTGTCGTCATCGGCGCCGGGCATGCCGGCCTCGCGATGAGCCATATACTCAGCCTGGGCGCGATTGAACACGTGGTGCTCGAACGTGGCGGAATCGCCAACAGTTGGCGCACGGAGAGGTGGAATTCCCTTCGTTTGCTCACGCCGAACTGGATGACCCGGCTTCCCGGCCAGGCCTATAGCGGCAGCGACCCGGATGGTTACATGAGTGCGGGTGCAGTCGCCGATTTCATCGCCGACTACGCCGCCCACATTTCGGCGCCGGTGCTGACGGATACCGCCGTGACATGCGTCGCCCTGGAGGGTGGTTGTTATCGCGTCGCGACCGAACGCGGAGACTGGCGGTGCCGCGCGGTCGTTCTTGCCACCGGCGCGTTCAACACGCCGGTCGTACCGCTTGTGGCCGAGGCCATGCCTGCCGGCGTCCAACAGCTGACCGCACGAGACTACCGTGAGCCGGGGCAGTTGGCACAAGGCGGCGTACTGGTCGTCGGCGGTTCCGCGACCGGTCTGCAACTGGCGCAGGAAATCCAGCGCAGCGGGCGACCCGTGACGCTCGCGACCGGAGAGCATGTTCGGATGCCCCGGGTCTATCGAGGCCGGGACATTCAGTGGTGGATGTTCGCATCAGGCATTCTGGATCAACGAATCGAGGACACCGACGATCCGGAACGTGCCCGGCGGGTGCCATCGCCGCAACTCGCCGGCACGCCCGATTTCGCCACGCTCGACTTCAATGTCCTGCGAGGAGAGGGCGTCGAGATCGTGGGCCGGCTGATGGGCGTTCGCGACGGCAAGGCGCAATTTTCCGGATCATTGCGCAACGTCTGTGCGCTGGCGGATCTCAAGATGAACCGGCTGCTGGCGTCGATCGACGTCTGGGCAGAGCGTAACGATCTCTCTGGTCAGATCGGTCCCGCGGAGCGTTTCGCGCCGACGAATGTCGGCGGGTCACCCCGGCTGGGGCTTGAACTCGGCAAGCATGTTTCTTCGGTTATATGGGCGACCGGCTTCCGCCCGGATTATTCCTGGTTGGACGTGCCGGTCTTCGACCGCCGTGGGGGACTCAAGCACGATCGCGGCGTCGTTGATGCTCCGGGGCTGTATGTGCTCGGGCTGCCGTATCTGCGTCGCCGGAAGTCAAGTTTCATCCATGGCGCCGAGGACGACGTGCGCGAACTCGGCGCGCATCTCGCATGCTACCTCGACGGCAAGAAAGCGCCGATTCACGTCGCCGCGGTACAGTTTGACGGAGCTAGAACCCGAAGGTCGATAGCTGACGAGGTCGGATGAGGAGAGTCTCGATTCAACCCAGACGGTAGCGCCGCTCTTCGTTCGAGCCGGCGCTGACGGTCTTTCTGGCAGGAAGGCTGATGATGCCGCTGCTGGTGGAAG
>JASHNY010000118.1 GCA_030041385.1 Alphaproteobacteria bacterium | reverse complement strand
TATTTCACCGACAGTATCGACCACTCCTGCTTTGAGACGATCGGCAAAGGCACCACCATCGACAGCCTCGCGGCCGTCAAACACCTGATCTTCGACACCAAGCGCCTGACGTGGGATCAGCTTTTGACGGCGATCGAGGCGAATTGGGAAGGTCATGAGGCTGTCCGCCAGATGTGCTTGGGCGCGCCCAAATACGGCAATGGCGTCGAATGGGTCGATGACATCGGGTTCGAGCTCGAGACGATGCTTCTCGAATTTCTGCACCATAATCCCAAGCCCCCCAACCAGGCATTTTTGCTGCGCCAGATTCCGGTGACGTTTCATCTCCCCTGCGGAAAGGTGACATGGGCTACCCCCAATGGGCGTCCGGCACAGGAGTATCTGTCGGAGGGGATTTCCGCCTCGCATGGCATGGACACGAAAGGCCCCACCGTCGCGTTGGCATCGTTGGCGCGCGCCCGCAATCTCGGGTATCGCGAAAAAGGGGGGGACTTGATGAACCTCAAGTTCACCCCAGCGACGATCGCCGGCGAGGCGGGCACACACAGGCTGATGCAGCTGATCCGTACCTGGTGCGACTTGAAGCACTGGCATGTTCAGTTCAACGTCATCAACAAAGCGACATTGCTGGCGGCCCAAAAGGAACCGGAGAAGTATCGGAACCTGATCGTGCGCATCGCCGGCTACTCGGCATATTTCGTCGATCTATCACCGACGCAACAAGCCGAGATTATCGCGCGGACAGAGGAACAGATCGCCTAGCTGTTTATCGCGATTGTTGGTCCGATACCGAAAGGAGTCGCCATGGAACTCACCGGAAAGACGGCTATCGTCACAGGCTCCGGGCGCGGCATCGGCCTGGGCATAGCTCTGGCGATGGGACGGGAGGGTGCCAATGTGGTGATCAACGACAGGTACCTCGACGACGCCCGCAAAGCGGCCGAGCGCATCAATGCCGGCGGCGGCAAGGCGATCGGCCTGGCGGCGGATGTCACCAATTTCGACGAGATCGAGGCGATGGTGGCCGAGACGCTCAGGCGGTTCGGCACGGTTGACATTCTGGTCAACAATGCCGGCATCGAGTCGACGCCGATGCTGCTAAAGGATGTTCCGGAGCGGCAATGGGACCGGGTTCTTGGCGTGAACCTCAAGGGAACGTTCCTGTGCTGCAAGGCGGTCATCCCGGTCATGATGCGGCAGAACAAAGGGCGGATCATCAACATCAACTCTCTCGCCGGCCGCCGCATGACGTTCTTCGGCAGCGCGGATTACACCGCATCGAAGCATGGCCAAGTCGGCCTCACGCTGCATCTTGCCTGGGAGCTCGCGGACAGCAACATCACGGTGAATGCGATCTGCCCGGGAGCAACGCTGACCCCACTCGCCGAAGAGGGCACGACCGTCGAATACCGGGAGATGGTAACGAAACGACTGATCCCGCTCGGTCGTTGGTGCACGACCGACGACGTCGCCGGCGCAGCAATTTATTTCGCGAGCGATCGCGCCGACATGGTGACGGGACAGCTGCTCGATGTCGATGGCGGCGTCATGACCGGTTATGGCGAAGATTTGCGCGCCGTGATCCGCCAGCGCATGGAACAAGTGCAACAGGCCCCCGCCGGCAAGCAATAGCGCGCCGGGCACGGCTTAAGGCAGGCAGACCTCGAAGGAGCCGACGCATGGCAACAGGGATGCAGCGCGTCGCCATCAACTGCGGTGGCGGATATGTGCCCGGGCTGGACAAAGCCGTGATCGGCGCCGTGCTGGCCGCGGCCGAATTGGGCTGCGATGTCGTTGGTATCCGCGATGGGTATGATGGGCTTCTGTTGCCAGAGCAATATGGCGGCGAAGGGCTGATCAAGCTGGATCCACGAGCCGTCGAGCGCCTTGACGGTTCCGGCGGGAGCATCCTTGGCGCGGGCGCCCGCACCGACCCTTTCCGCGTCCGCAGGGTGAATTCCGAAGACATGGTGGAGGAGCTCGATCGCTCCGACGAGTTGATGAAGATCATCCGCGCGGAAAAGATCGATGCGGTGATTTCCATCGTTGGTGGGAGCGCACTGACGGGTGCGCATGCCTTCAGCGTCGCGTGGAAATTAAGCCGCAAAGGATTGCGCACAGTCTGCATCCCAAAGTCGGTGGAGAACGATATTGGCGCGACCGCGCTGTCCTTCGGCTACAACAGTGCGCTGAGTTACACAACCGATACGCTGGAGCGCATACGCAGCGGCGCCCGCGACGTGCGCCGCATCGCAGTAGTGGAGGTTCTCGGCTATCACGCAGGATGGCTCGCTTTGCAGGCCGGCATGGCGGCCTGTGCCGATGCTGTGCTGATACCCGAAATCCCCTACGATCTGCGCAAGGTCGCAGAGCGGCTGCGGCGGAACGAAGAGGCCGGGCGAAGCCCCGCGCTCATCGTCGTTGCCGAGGGCGCCGAGCCAGCCGCCGGCACCGAGCGCATCGGCCCGAAAGATGCGTTGCGAAAAAGCCTCGCACCGCTCTCCGATCCACGTTTCGGAGAAGGCGCGAGGGTGATCGAGCGCTCCGGCATGGCTGGACAAGCGGTAGCGTTGGACCTGCAGCGGCTGACCAATCGGGAAACCGTGCCTTTCTCCCTTGGTCAGCTGATCCGGACCGGGATGCCCACAGCAGTCGACTGTCAGCTCGGCCTCGGCTACGGCGCTGCAGCGGTACGCGCCGTCGTTGAAGGCCACAGCGAGGTCATGGTCGCCTTGGAACCGCCGGCTCTGAAGCTCCTGCCCCTCGCCGAAGCGGTCAACAATGTCCGCACCATTCCGGCAGATAGCGAATTTCTGCGGATTGCCCGAACATTGGGCATTTCGCTTGGCGATTGAGAGGAGATCATGGACCAGACAGTCTCTTCCCTGACGCCGACGGGCATCGTCGTGAACATCCAACACTTCTGTACCAATGACGGACCTGGAATTCGCACGACCGTGTTTTTGAAAGGCTGCGGCAACCGCTGCAAATGGTGCTGCAACCCGGAGACAATCCATCCGAAGCCGGAACTTGCGTACAATCGAAGCAAGTGCATCGGCGCGAAGGCCTGCGGACGGTGTTTGCAAGCTCCTGCACCCGAGGGCGCCTTTTACGTCATCGCCGACACGGACGACCGGGTGCATGTCAATTGGGACTTGGTTTCGGATGCCGAAACGGAAGTCGCGTCACTGTGCCCGAGTGAAGCAATTCACCTTTTCGGCGAAGTGATGACTGTCGATCAAGTTCTCGAGGAAGTCGAACAGGACGCTGCATTCTATCGGGAGTCGGGAGGCGGCATCACATTGAGCGGCGGCGAGTGTCTGCTGCAACCTGCGTTCAGCGCCACCTTGCTCATGGAGGCTCACCGGCGAGGGATCAATACGGCCATCGAGACAGCGGGAAATGTACCCTGGGCGTTCATGGAACGGGTTCTGCCGCACGTCGATACCGTCCTGCACGACCACAAGCTGACCGATCCAGAGCGGCACAAAAAATGGATTGGCGTCGATAACAAGCGCATTTTGGCCAACTACAAGAGGGCCTACGAAGCTTATCCGGACAAACAATTCATCGCGCGCACACCGGTGATCCCCGGTGTAAACGACGGCGAAGAGCACATTCGATCGGTGCTCGCCTTCATTGCACCGTATAAAAACGTGATCGATTACCAGCTTCTGCCGTATCATCGTTATGGCGAAGCGAAATACGGGTTTCTGGGCAGAGTCTACGAGCTGGAGGACTTCGAGCGACCCACGCCGGAATCGCTGGCGCGGCTGCAATCGATCATCGACGAAGCGTTCGGCCGGACATCGCCTACGGGTGCTTAGCGTCCGCAGCGCTGAACCATGAGCGATCAAGCCCTATCTGCGCAATTCTCAAAGAACAACGCAGCACCACGGGGATGAAGCGGGATATTGCCCATCGCGTGTCCGGGCCGCGCACGAAATGTGCCCGTATTCCCGCGCCACGCACGGCAACATCGATCTCTCCGCTCCGGCGCCCCGGTTGACAACCACGCATACCGGACAACGGGCCGACACAATGCTACCGATGCCAGGTCGCCATGTGGCCCGCGTGCGTCGCTCCGTAGACGCCCGGACGGAAGAACTTGTCGTAATAGGCGGTGTCCACATGGTGGACCTGCATGAACCACATCAGGTGCAGGGCGTCCACGCCGCCGGGAAACCGCCCGTACGTCTCGAGAATGTAGTTGCAGATGGCCTTGGTGCACGCGATCCCCTCTTCGCTGATCTCGACCGTGCCCTCCCGATGTTCGGCGTCCGACATCAGGTACGGCGACTGCGCCGGGTTGGCAGAGGCAGCATGCTTGCGCAGCATCGGGGTGAGCACCGCGTCGACGGCTTCATCCATGCTCGTAAAGTAAGGCGGACAATAAGCTTGGAAGACGCCATCCAGTCCGACGGGATGCGCCAGGATCGGCGCGCCGGGGGGCGCAACGGTCCGAAAGCCGAGCACCTCAAACACCTCACGCGACAGAAACCCGCAGTGCATCCAGCCCCCGAGCCCCATCGCTTCGGTCGCCAGAAACATGTTCTGGCAGATCGCCGCCGGCTCGCTGAACATGAAGTAGGTGGCCTGTCGCTCCAGATGCGATAGCGGGAGGATGTCGCCTTCGTCGAGAAACCCGCCCGCGATCCATTTCTCGGTTCCGGCCGGACGAAATCCGTGTCGGTCGTCGACGATATTCATGCCTCGACCATTCTGCGCCGCGAACCGTTCGAGCCGGCTGTCGACGAATTGGGCGATCAGCCCGATCAGGGAAAAGGTCACGTCGCAAACCGGCATGAACAATGTCGATCCGGGCATGTTGGACGCCCACAGATTGTGCCCGCAGAGCGGCGGGACGCGGCGAGGAATGTCGAGCCGTCCCTGCTTCAACTCCTTGCGGTGCTGTCGGTAGAGGGCAAGCACCTTCTCCCGCCCGTCGGGGTTGGCGACATCCGGAAATTCGCGGACGGCGGCGGCGGGGTCTATGACGTGGACGCCTTGATCGTTGGTGAAGAACAGCGCGGTGCGTCGGCCGCGAGACGTGCTGGGGAATGTCCGCCCGTCGCTGGAACGGTAAGGAAGCGGCCGGCTCTGATCCCACAGCGCCACGCCGGAAAAGCCGACCCCGGCAGCCACCAGCAAGGCCTCCTCCAGCTCGCTCAAGGAAACCGGCGCTTGCTCCGATTTGTACCTGAACGGACCCTCGGTCATCTCGAAGCCAAGGCCGAAGCGACGCGATCGCCGGGCATAGAGCGCTTCGAAGAGGGGGTACTTCCAAACTTTCGAAAAAGGGTCGGGTGGGGGATGTGCGGTCATCGGTGCGATCCTCGGAACTCGGTGCGCCAGCGGGGCCGCACGATCGCAAAGCTACTCTTTACTGGTCTGTAGAGACGGTCCAATTTGACGAATCTGTACAGACCATTTGCGAGCCTTATTCCGATGCCGTCGCAAGGATGCGCCGAACTCTATGAGGTGCGGGTGGACCGGACGAGCGGCACACCGCTCTCTCGCCAGATCTACCAGCAGGTTCGGGCGGCCGTGCTGTCGGGTGTCCTTGGTGCCGACACAAAGCTCCCCGCCACCCGCGCGATGGCGGCACAACTGAGGGTCGCTCGGGCATCCGTGGTTGCGGCCTACGAGCAGTTGCTCGCGGAGGGCTACGTCGAGGGCCGCCCCGGGTCGGGAACCTTTGTTTCCACCGATTTTGTCGGCCATAGCGGGTCGCCGCGCCTGCGCCCGACGCGCCGGGTCATAAGGCCGCGACCGCTTCCCGATCCCGCCCAAGCGTTCGCGGACTTCGAGCGGCCGACCGCCCAGACCGAAGGCCGGCCGTTCAATACCGGCCGCACCTCGATCGACGCGCGCACTGCGGAAATGTGGCGGATGTTGACCCGCAGGGCGGCCCGGGCGCTCGACAGCTGCGGCCTCGGCTACACCGACCCGTGCGGGCTGATCGAACTGCGCCGAGCCGTCTGCGACTATCTTCGCGTGGCTCGGGGCGTCCGTTGCGACCCGGAGCAAATCGTCATCACTGCCGGGGCGCAGCACGCGATCGACATTGCAGCCCGGGTGCTGCTCGTGCCGGGTGACGAGGTGTGGGTCGAGGACCCCGGCTACCCGCTGACCCATGCCCTGCTGTTGCTGGCCAAAGCACGCCCGCATCCGATCCCGGTCGATGATCAGGGCATCATCATCGATTTTGGGTTCCGAGCAGCGCCGACGGCCCGCGCCGTGTTTGTGACGCCGTCCCACCAATTTCCGATGGGGGTCGTATTGTCGATGGCGCGGCGGCTCGAACTGCTGGCGTGGGCACGCGCGAGCGGCGCGTTCGTCATCGAGGACGACTACACCAGCGAATTCCGCTACTCGGGCCCGCCGCTCGCGTCGCTTCAAGGACTCGATGAGGATGCGCGGGTCATCTATGTCGGGACGCTCAACAAGGCGCTCTTCCCGGGTCTGCGGATCGGCTATGCGGTGGTGCCCTACGCCCTGCTGCCCGCGTTCGCGAACGCCCGCTATCTGATGGATCGCCAGCCGCCGACTTTCTACCAGAAGGTTGTCGCCGCCTTCATGGAGCAGGGCCATTTTGCAGCGCATGTCCGGCGCACGCGCCAGATGTATCGTGAGCAGCGGGATGCCTTGGCGACGGCACTTGCGCGCCACGCGGCGGATCATCTCGAAGTCGCCGTTCCTGACCAGGGGATGCATCTGGTCGCTTATCTCAACGACGGAATATCGGACATCGAGGTCGAACGCGCCGCGATGCGGGCGGGGATCATAGCGCGGGCGACTAGCCGATTTTACCGATCAGCACCCCCACGTCCCGGCTTGATGCTGGGCTTCAGCGGCTTCCCGCCCCAACAGATCGTGCCGGCTGCCAAAAGGTTGGCAACCATCGTCGCCAGCGCATTGCCGGGGGCATCTCTGGTGTCGTCACCCGGGCCGCGATGATCGTGCTCCATGCGGCCCAGTTCGATCGGCGGTTCGGCAGACGAGGAAAAGCCAGCCCCAACGCTCGGCGGGTGCGGTCATAACGGCGGTCGCCGAGTAGGTAACCGTGGGAGGGCCGCTGCGATGTGATCGGCGAGTTTCCCGGCAGCGGGAGATGGTAGTCGTGCTGCCGCGCGAAGAACGATAGCGAGCGCTGGCAAATCCAGCATGCCCTCGGCTCGACCCAGGATACGAAGGTCGGACGGTACGGCGCAGCGCGAGAATACTGCTGCCGCCACCCCCGCGCGGACCGCCTGGCCGAGACGGAGATTTTATGGACGAGCCGGGCCGAGTTGCATTTAGGTCAGCTATCATGACATATTATCTGATGCCCGGGGAGGATTTCTCATGACGTCAGACAGGGATTGGGAACCGGCCTATGCGCGGCGCGCCGAGCGCATGAACGCATCCGAAATCCGGGAGCTTCTGAAAATCCTGGAGCAACCCGACATCATTTCTTTTGCCGGTGGTATTCCAGACCCGGCGCTCTTCCCTGCGCAAGCTGCGGCAACCGCCTACGCCGAGGCATTGGCCAACGAGGAAAAAGCAGCGACGGCGTTGCAGTATTCGGTGAGCGAGGGCTACGAACCGCTGCGGGAATGGATCGCGGATGACATGGCCTCGCGCGGCGTTCAAGCGTCCTCCGAGAACATCATCATCACGACAGGCTCGCAGCAGGCGCTCGATTTCCTCGGCAAACTGCTGCTCACTCCGGGCGACACCGCGCTTGTCGGCAGGCCCACCTATCTTGGGGCGCTGCAGGCGTTTTCGGCATACGAACCGCGCTACGACACGATACGCCCCGACCAGACCAACCGGACGCCCGATTCCTATCGCGAAGCGGCACGGCAGGGGACGACAGGGGCTCGCGTGAAGTTTGCCTATGTGGTGCCCGACTTCGCAAACCCGACCGGCGAGACATTGCCGCACGCCGCGCGGACCGCCCTGCTCGATCTCGCCGGCAGCCTCGACATACCGGTGATCGAAGACACCGCCTACCACGCACTGCGCTTCGAGGGCGTGGACATTCCGACGCTTCAAGCGATCGACGTGACGCGGTGTGGCTCCCTCGATAAATCGCGGGTGATATACATCGGCACGTTTTCGAAGACGGTCGCCCCAGGATTGCGGATCGGCTGGATTTGCGCATCACGGGCGCTGATTCGCCGCCTCGTTCTGATCAAGCAGGCGAGCGACCTCAACGTATCGGTCATCAACCAGATGGTGGTGCATCGGCTTGTCGCCGATGACCGACACGCAGAACTGATCGCGCGAGCCCGCGCCCACTATCGGCCCAAACGTGATGCGATGCT
>JASHNY010000137.1 GCA_030041385.1 Alphaproteobacteria bacterium | reverse complement strand
CCGCACGCACATGCCGAAATCCGGCATATCGACACGGCGGCGGCGCACGCCTTGCCGGGGGTGCTGGCGGTGCTGACCTCGGCGGACGCGGCGGCGGACGGGCTCAAGCCGCTCCTGCCGTCGGTCGCCGCCAATACGCAGACCGGCGACCCGTTCCGCTTCCACCCGCAACCGCTTTTGGCCGACGGCAAGGTGCGTTATGTCGGCGAGCCGGTGGCGCTGATCGTCGCCGAAACCCGGGCGCAGGCGCTCGACGCCGCCGAGGCGGTCGCCATCGCGTACGCTCCGCTGCCGGCGGCGATCGATCCGACCGCCGCGGGCTCGGACAATCGCTGCCTCGACTGGCAGGCCGGCGATGCCGAGGCGGTCGCGGCGGCGTTTCGCAGCGCGGCGCATGTCGTCGAATTGCGCATCGTCAACCATCGGGTCGTCACCAACCCGATCGAGCCGCGCGGCGTCATCGGTGATTACGACCGGGCGAGCGGCCGCTACACCGTGCATGTCTCGGCCCAGAGCCTCCACGCGACGCGCGACAACACCGCCCGCGCGCTCGGCGTGACGCCGGACCGGGTGCGGTTCGTCGCCCCCGATGTCGGCGGCGGGTTCGGCGCCAAGAACTTCATCTATCCCGAGCACGCATTGTTGCCGTGGGCGGCGCGGCGGGTCGGCCGCCCGGTCAAGTGGATCGCGACGCGCGAGGAGGTCTTTCTCGCCGATCATCAGGGCCGCGGCCATCACGCCGACGCGGCCTTGGCGCTGGCGGCGGACGGCAGGTTTCTCGCCTTGCGCATCGCCAGCACCGCCGATCTCGGCGCCTATCTGTCGGGCAGCGCCGGCGGCGTGCAGACCTTTCAGTACGCGCACCTGCCGGGCACCGTTTATGCGATCCCGGCGGTTCACCTGTCGGTCGCGGGGGTGTTTACCAACACGGTCCCGATCGGCGTGTTGCGCGGGCCGGGCTATGCCGAGATGGTCAACATCGTCGAGCGGCTGGTCGATGCGGCGGCGCGGCGCTGCGGTTTCGACCGGGCCGAGTTGCGGCGTCGCAACCTGGTGCCGACGCAGGCGATGCCGATGACCAACGTGCTCGGCAACCGGGTCGACAGCGGCGCCTTTCCCGACACGTTCGAGCGCGCATTGGCGGCGGCGGACCTGCCCGGCTTCGCCGCGCGGCGGCGCGACAGCGAGGCGCAGGGCCGCCTGCGCGGGCTCGGCTTTGCCTATCACATCAAGGGCACCGGCGGCGCGCCGTCGGAAAATGTCGATATCCGCTTCGGCGCAGACGGAATCGTGTCGCTGTTGACAGGCACGCAGACGATCGGCCAGGGGCACGAGACGACGTTTCCGCAGATTCTCGCCGACCGGCTCGGCATCGCCAACGAACGGATCGTGTTGCGCCAGGGCGATACCGACTTGACGCCGATCGGCGGCGGGCACGGCAGCTCGCGCGCGACCTATATGGGCGGCACCGCGATCTGGCGCGCCGCCGACATGATCATCGAAAAGGGCACGAGGATCGCCGCGGAGGCGCTGGAAGCGGCCGAGGCCGACATAAAATTTGACGACGGCGCCTTTGTCGTCGCCGGCACCGATCGGCGCATCGATTTGTTCGAGGTCGCGGCCTTGGCGCGGCGGGCCGAGACCCCGCTCGATTCCTATTACGCCTGGACCCGCGAGTGGATGACCTATCCCAACGGCACCCACATCGCCGAAATCGAGATCGACCGCGATACCGGCCGCGTGTCGCTGGCCCGCTACTCGGCGGTCGACGATTACGGGGTCATCGTCAACCCGATGGTCGCGACGGGCCAGGCGCACGGCGCGATCGCGCAGGGAATCGGCCAGGCCCTGATGGAACAGACCGCCTATGACCGGGAATCGGGCCAGGCGGTCGCCGCCTCGTTTATGGACTACGCCTTGCCGCGGGCCGACGATCTGGTCGCCTACCGCCTCGGCTTCAACCCGACGCGCTGCACCACCAACCCGCTCGGCGTCAAAGGCTGCGGCGAGGCCGGCGCAATCGCCGCCTATCCGGCGGTCTCGAACGCGATCCTCGATGCGCTGGCGCCGTTCGGCGTCGGCGAATTCGCCGGGCCCGCCACCTCCGAAGCGATATGGCGGCTGATGCACCAGGGAAGGGCGACATGACCTCCAGCCAACTCGATCCGGTCAAGGCGGCCGTCGCCGCGCATTGGAACCGGCGCGCCGCCAGTTTCGACAGCGATTTCGGGCACAGCATCGCGATTCCCGAAGAGCGCGCCGCCTGGGACCGCATTCTCGACCTCGTCGTCGCCGGGCGGGATGGGCTCGATGCGCTCGACGCCGGCTGCGGCACGGGATTTCTGAGCTTCGAATTGGCGCGCCGCGGCCATCGCGTGACCGGCATCGACTTCGCCGCCTCGATGCTCGAAGAGGCGCGCCGCAAGGCGGCCGATAACGGCCTCACGGTGCGGTTCGAGCAGGGCGACGCCGAGAATTTGCGCTTTCCGGCGGCGAGCTTCGACCTCGTCGTCAGCCGCCATGTGCTGTGGACATTGCCGCATCCCGAGGCGGCGATCGACGAATGGATCCGGGTGTTGCGGCCAGGCGGGCGGCTCGCCGTCATCGACGGCCAGTTCGATCCCAACTTCATTGCGCCGCAACGCGAAAACGCGCGCGACAGCGGCGAATATGCGGCGATCGGCGGCCAATTGCCGTTTCTCGGCGGCCGCCCGGCAACCGAGATCGAGGCGCTGTTCAGGGCAAAGGGCCTCACCGGCATCGGCAGCGATCCGGTCGCCGATCTCGTCGCCGCCCATATGGCGCGGATGGAACAGGCGGGCCGCGAGCCGCAAGCCCGCCGGCGCTATGTCGCCTGGGGGAACGTTCCAGGCTGACGGACGCGACGAATTTACCGCGGCTCGGTCCAGCTCTCGGAAAAGGCGAGCGCGCAGGTGCTGAACGGGCGGCCTTCGCGCTCGGTCGGCCAGGCGCGGCCGGCGGCTTCGACGCCGTTGGCGGCGATGCGGGCGCCGAGCGCCGGAATCAGCAGCGTGCACACGCCATAGCGGCGGCCGCCCTCGTTGGGCTGGGTGTGGATCAGCAGCGGGTCGCCGGTGTTGTACCAGGTCAGCGCGATTTCCTGGTCGCGCGTTATCACCTGCTCGGTCCAGCAATAGCGCGGGTCGCCCGATTTGCTGAACTCGGCGTCGCTGACCGGAATGGTGAGGTCGGCGGTCTCGGCGTTGAGCATGCCTTGCACGGTCGTCTGCAGCCAGCGCGCCATGCCGATATTGTCGGTGAAGATGTGCCAGCGGTCGTCGGTCAGCGCGCTCTTCATGTACAGCACATGGCCGGGCCCGCCCGGGCAGGTCAGGATGCGCCAGAAGCTGGCGTTGGTGATGATCGGCCCGCCATCGGTCGCGCTGAGGCGGATGAACGGGTTCTCGCCGGTCAGGATTACGCGGTTGGAATCTGCGGCCATCTCGTGTGTCTCCGTCGTCGTTTGCGCGAACCTAACGCATGCGCCTTTCCGCCGCCACCACGGCCGGGCCGGGCTTGCTCAGCTCGCGGTCTCGGGTTCGCCGGGATGCCGGCCGGCCCGCTGCGGCAATATCAACAGGCACAGGACGATGAAGACCGCGATGACCGCCGAGGCCAGCGGACGGCTGAGGTTGAGCCCGCCCTGATTGATCGGCTTGTCGAGGAAATCGCCGACGGTCGCGCCGAGCGGCCGGGTCAGGATGAACGCCGCCCAGAACAGCGCCACGCGCGACAGGCTGGTCGTGTAATACGCGGCCGCGACCGCCGCCAGCGTGCCGGCGAAGACGAGGGCACCGCCCTCATAGCCGAGCCCCGTGGCCATCCAGTCGCCCAGCGCCGTGCCCAGGGTTTGCGAGAAGGTGATCGCCGCCCAGTAGAAACCCTCGACCCGCGGCGTGGCGACGGTGTCGACCGAGATCGAGCCGCATGACCAGTACCACAAGGCGAGCACGGCGAGGAGGCAGAGAAGCAGGCTCGTCGAGCCGCCGGCATAGCCGATGCCCAGCGAACGATCGGCGAAATCGGCCATGGTCGTGCCGAATGTCGTCGAGGCGACGATCGTCGCCCAATAGAGCGGCGAGTAAAATCGGTCCGCCTTGATCTGCGCCGCGACCAATACGACGAGGGCCGCAAAAAACAGCGCGGTACCGGCCAGGTAGCCCCAATCGAGGGTCATCGTAACCGAGTCGCCGCCGGTTTCGCCCAATGTCGTCGCCGCGATCTTGATGATCCAGAAGACGAGAGTGACCTCGGGAACCTTGGTCATCCGCTCGTCCCTGTCCGTCATCCTCGACGTCATGCCTTGCACGATGCCCACCCGGCCGATTGCCCCGACCGCGGCCGACCCTTGCCGCCGCCGCACGATTCCGGCGGGCAGCCCGGCGCCGGTCGGTATGCGCCGACACTCGGCCCGAAAGACGACAAAGATGGGGCGCCGTTCCGCAAGGCGGCTGCGACGCATCAGCGCCGCTCAGCGCGCGGGCGTACCGGGCGGCGGCACCAGCTTCATCACAAAGACGGTCGGCGTCTCGTGCGGGCCGAACGGCCCGGGCACCTTGTGCTTCACCGGCGGCAGGCTGCGCAGATAGGCCACGATCGCCAGCACATCCGGCTTGGTCAACTTGGCGAGCGCACGCCACGGCATGATCGGCGCCAGGATGCGCCCGTCGGGCCGCACCCCCGTCGTCAGCACCGTGACGATCTGCTGCGTCGTCCAGTCGCCGAGCCCGGTTTCCTTGTCGGGAGTCAGGTTCGGGCCGACGAACACGCCGAGGTCGCCAACCTCGAACCCCACATCCGAGCCGGCAAGATAGCGGCTCATGTTCGGCTTGCCGAAAAAATAGCCGGGTGTGTGGCAATCGAAACAGCCGCCGATATTGACGAGATATTTGCCGCGCGCGACTGGCGTCTGCGCCGAGGCCAGACCCGGCAACAGGATTGCCGCGGCCACCACGATGGCGCCGATAGGAGATCGGATTCGCATTGCACCCCCCTGCTAAACTGCCGGTTCCCCGCTTTCCCCCGAGTTTAACCCGCGCGCCACGCTTTGCCACCGGTGACGCAACAGAATCAGCGGCCGGCTTCCGCAACCGGAAAGCGCGGAGCTATGCTGCAATCGTCAGCCAGCGGACGAAAGGACGGCCATGAGCGCAGCGCTCTCCGGGATCAGGATCATCGACATGACCCACAACCAGGCCGGTCCCGCCTGCACCCAAATCCTCGCCTTTCTCGGCGCCGAGGTCATCAAGCTCGAAGAGCCGAAGGGCGGCGACATCGCGCGCCGCAACATGCGCGACCGGTCCGACAGCGACAGCCTGTTCTTTCTGGTGCTCAACGCCAACAAGCGGAGCCTGACGCTCAACCTCAAGAGCGACAGGGGCAAGGCCTTGTTCCGCCAGGTCATCGCCCAGTCCGACGTATTGGTCGAGAATTTCGGTCCCGGCGCACTCGACCGGCTGGGGCTGGGGTACGACGCGCTGAAGCGGGTCAACCCGCGCCTTGTCTACGCGACGATCAAGGGCTTCGGCACTTACGGCCCGAACGCCCACTTCAAGAGCTTCGAGCCGATCGCCCAGGCGATGGGCGGGGCGATGAGCGTCACCGGCTTTCCCGACAATCCGCCGACCTATGTCTGGCCGGCGATCGGCGACAGCGGCACCGGCATGCATATGGCGATCGGCATCCTCGCCGCGTTGCAGCAGCGCCACGCGACCGGCAAAGGCCAGCATGTCGAGGTGTCGATGCAGGATGCCGTCGTCAACCTGATCCGCATCAGCCTGCGCGACCATCAGCGCAACGGTGCGCCAAACCCGCGCACCGGCAACCAGCTCGGGCGCACCGTGCCGGGCACGACCTATCCCTGCGCGCCGGGCGGGCCCAACGATTACGTCTTCATCTTTGCCCAGCAGCAGATGTGGCCGGCTTTCGCCCGCACGATCGAACGCCCGGACCTCGTCGAGGATTCGCGCTTTGCGACCGAGGCGGCGCGGTGGGAGAACCGGGCCGCGCTGGAGCCGATCATCGCCGAATGGACGCAGGCGCGCACAAAACACGAGGTCATGCGGCTGCTGGGCGATGCCGGGGTGCCGTGCGGCGCCTGCCAGGACACCGGCGAGGTCTTGGCCGACCCGCATCTGAAGGCGCGCGACATGATCGTCGATGTCGACTATCCGACCCGCGGCACCTATCAGACCGCCGGCTGCCCGATCAAACTGTCGGATTCGCCTGCCGCAATCACCCGCCCGCCGCTGCTCGGCGAACACACCGACGACCTGCTGGAAGCCCTGTGCGGCGTCGATCCCGAGGAGATCGCGCGGCTGCGCGCGGACGGGGTGATCTGACGCTCTGCGCATCCCTCACCCGCCCTCCGGGCACCCTCTCCCGCATTGCGGCATTGCGGGAGAGGGGGCGAGAGGCGCTGGATCACCTGAAATGCATCACTTCCCTCGCCCGCAGTGCGGGAGAGGGGGGACCAGACGCGGGAGCGGCTGGTGGGTGAGGGTCAATCCGATGTTCGCACCACCACACGGGCATCGCCGACGCGGCGGGTGACGCCGATCGCGTCGAGGTGCTCCAGCACCTCGATTGCCAGGTTGCGGCCGATGCCCGAGGCATCCTTGAACGCCGCCGCGGTGAAGGCGCCGTCCGCGGCCGCGTCGGCGAGGGTGCGGGCGACCGCGGCCAGCCGGGCGACCGTCTCGGGCAGGAAATAGCGGTTCGGCGCGACCGCGGCGACCCCGCCGAACCGCTCGATCCGCTTCAGAAACCGCGTCATCGGCTCCGGATCGAGCCCCAGCACCTCGGCCAGCTCGCGCACCCGCGGCGGACGCAGCTCCCCGGCCGCCAAGAGCGGCCGCACCCGCTCCCACAAGCGCTCGTCTTCGCGGGCAAGGCGCGGCCGATGCTCGGGCAGATGCAAGGCGGCCCCGTCGCGCATCGCTCTGCCGTTCGCCAGCAACATGGCGAGGGCCGCGTCGAGCGCCGGCTCCGGGGCGATGCCGCGCGCCTGCCGGAACAAGGCGGCACGGGTCGGCCCCAGCGTGTCGGGGTGGGCGCCGTGCCATTCCGCCAGCGCGGCGGCGAGCGCATCGCCGATGACGACAAGCCGCTGCGGGTCTGCCGCAAAGGGCGCGCGCGCTGGGCCGACCCGCACGAGGCGGCCGTCGGCAATCGCGGCGTCGAGCTCCGCCGCTGCGAGATTGCGGGCGAGCGCAAACGGCGCCAGCTCGACGGCGCCGACGAGCTCCGCGAGCCCGGCGA
>JASHNY010000117.1 GCA_030041385.1 Alphaproteobacteria bacterium | reverse complement strand
GCGACATGGCCGAACAGGATGCCTGGTACGTCTTCGGCGTCGAGGACGTCGTCAATCGCATAGAGATCGAGTGACACCTAGGGTGACGGATTTGAAGTTCGCACGGGTTTGGTGGCGGCCGCGTTTGCGAACTTCAAATCCACGGCCACACCAGCTTTTTTCAACATAGCTCCGGGTGCTGTCGAATCCGAAATTCGCGCTCAGCCTCACCCCAAGATATGGCGAATTTCGGATTCGGCACACTAGCGACCAACCCGCGGAGAGACGGCCGATGCAAGTGATCCTGACCGCGTCCGATCTTGCCGCGATGCCAAGCGCCCTTCGGCAGGAGCTGCTGACCTATTTGGCGGCGCGCCGCAAGGGCGGCGGCACGCGGCAAGCTGCTGTCGGTAAAGAAGCGACATTTCAGGGGCTGGCGGCGCTCGACCGCCCGGCGGCCATCGCACTGGTTCGCGATGTCAGCTTTGGTCACGAACTGAAAGGCCTTCACGAACTGCTCGAGGCGCTTTCCTACGAGAAAGAGGGAGACGCTCCGGGACCCGAGCGCCTCGTGCATTTGCTGAAGCTCGACGAAGCGCGGCAACTGCGGCACTATTTCAATGCCGTCGCGCGGTTACTGAAGCGAACCACCGGCGAAACTGCACCGCTGCTGCGATATTCGCGTCACGCCCGGACATACCTGGTGCATCCGACTACCCGCACCAGTCTGCGCGAGGTGTTCGCCCGGCTTGCCCAATCGGGCGAGGGCGAGGAGCCGCCATGGGTATGACCGTTCAGCCCGTTGTCATTGTGACACTGTCAAAAGTTCCGAGCACCGTCGATTAGCCCGAACCACGGAGGAGCCGATGGCGTTGTGGAAGTTGACCCCGATCGATCTGCTCGATCCCAATTGGCAGGCCAGTTCGCATCGGGGGATGGCGATTGTCCGCGCCCCTGACGAAGCAGCGGCACGCGCTGCAGCGGCTCAGGCATTTGATGTCGCGACGCGGTTTCCGCCGGGGACGCCGGTTCGGGTTCCGCCCTGGACACGGGATGCGCTGGTCAAGGCGGAGGCCGTTGAGGATCAGCGTTATGATCCGCGCGGGCCGACCCAGGTTTTGGAGCCGCCTTTCTGAAGTGACGGGAAAGGAAGCGCCGCCAGCTGTTTGTCGCTGTCGGCTCAGCCGCCCCCGCCGGCTGATCGCCTTCGCTGGCCGGGGGTTTTGCAGCCTCGGCAACAATCGCCGTGACCTCCGCATCGCTCATCTGATGGAAATCGGCATAGAAGAACCCGATCGCGCCAAGCCACGACGGGATTTCGACGCAGACGACGTCGTCGGCGAGCGGACGCAGCTTCTCGATCGTGTCGGCTGCGGCAACGGGGGTCGCCAACACCAGCCGGGCCGGGTTGCGCCGGCGCGACGCCTGTAGCGCGACACGCATGGTGGCACCGGTCGCGATCCCGTCATCGACGACGATTGCCGTGTGCCCTGCGATGTCGAGCGGCGCGCGACCGCCGCAATAGACGCGGCGCCGCCGCTCCACCTCTTCGAGTTGACGCGCCGTCTCTCGCTTGACGTAGTCGTCCGAGATATCGAGCGCGGCTTCCAATTCTTTGTCGATGAAGGTTTCCGGATGAGCTCCATTTGCGACGGCGCCAAGCGCGAGTTCGGGCTGCCAAGGCACGCCGATCTTGCGCACCAGCAGCAGATCGAGTGGGGCTGCGAGGGCACGCGCGATCTCAAAACCGACCGGGACCCCGCCGCGCGGCAAGGCGAGCACGATGGGGTTCTGGTCCTGCAGATGGCGGAGTTTCTCGGCCAGTTGCCTGCCCGCGTCGTTGCGATCGTCAAACATCAGCGCGCCTCCGTCGGCAAATGAGACGCGAACCAGCCGGTCGCGAGGTCAACCACCGCTTCGAGCGTGCCGGGCTCCTCGAAGAGGTGCGTCGCACCGGGCACCACGGCGAGGTGCTTCTCGCAGTAGAGTTCGGCAAGCGCAGCGCGGTTCAACTCAAGCACCACCGGATCATCACCGCCGACGATCAACAAGGTGGGCGCCGTGACTCGCGCCAGTGCAGCCCCGGCGAGGTCGGGGCGCCCCCCGCGTGAGACAACCGCCGCGATAGGGCGGGTCGCCGATGCGGCCGCGACCAGGGCTGCGGCCGCGCCGGTGCTGGCGCCGAAATAGCCGACCGGCAGCGCAGCGGTCTCGCGATCGTGCTTAACCCAGTCGGTCGCGATTGCGAGGCGGTCGGCCAGCAACCGGATGTCGAAGACGTTGGCCCGATCCTGTGCTTCGTCTTCCGTCAGCAGATCGAATAGCAGAGTGGCAAACCCGGCTTCGCGCAGCGCGCGCGCGACGAAATTGTTCCGCGGACTGAACCGGCCGCTGCCGCTACCATGGGCGAACAGCACGATGCCGGCGCTTGCCTCGGGCAGCCCCAACATCCCTTCGAGGCCTACTGGCTTGATGACAATGTTTCGGCTTCGCTCCGGCGCTGATGCTCTATTCATGCGTTCAGCCTCCGTGATCTCAGCAAAACATAGAGCGCTGCGTGCTGTCTGAATTTGATACAGGTCAAAGGATGGGGGTTCGTGGGATGCGACAAGCCTCGGGTCGTTGACGAGGACGTGTATCGAATGACCGTTCCACCTGGCGACAAAGGCTTAAAGCCGGAACCCGGCAAAGCGGTCGGGCTGTTCCTGTGCGGCGATGTGATGCTCGGCCGCGGCGTTGATCAGATTCTGGCTCATCCCGGCGATCCCGCATTGCACGAGGCTTTTGTCCGTTCGGCGCTCGACTATGTGCGTCTTGCCGAAGATGCGAACGGGAGAATCCCGCGCGCGGTCGCACCCGACTATGTCTGGGGCGATGCGCTGACCGAGCTGAGCGGCGCCCAGCCCCAGGCGCGGATCATCAATCTTGAAACGAGCATCACCAAATCCGCCGCCTATTTTCCCAAAGGCATCAATTACCGAATGAACCCCGAAAACATTGGGGTCGTAAGCACGGCGCTAATCGATTGCTGCGTGCTGGCCAACAATCATGTGCTCGATTTCGGCCGCGACGGACTTATCGACACTTTAGAGACCCTGCATCGTGCGGGCCTTCGTACTGCGGGAGCGGGTCACGACGCCGCCGAGGCGGCGCGCCCGGCCATTATCGATTTGCCAGACGGTGGCCGGGTGCTGGTCTTTGCTTTCGGCCACGCAAGCAGCGGGATTCCGCCTGATTGGGCGGCTGCGCCGGGCGTGCCGGGCATCAATTTTCTGCCCGACTTCTCCGATTACACGATAGCCGCGATCACCGATCGTACTCGATCGATGCGACACGACGGCGATCTGTTGGTGGCATCGGTTCATTGGGGCGGTAATTGGGGTTATCCGATCCCGACACAGCACCGACGCTTCGCGCATCGGCTTATCGATACCGCGGGGTTCGATGTCGTGCACGGCCATTCATCGCATCATCCAAAGACGATCGAGGCCTATGGTGAACGGCTGATCCTCTATGGCTGCGGCGATTTTCTGAATGATTACGAGGGGATTGGCGGATATGAGGGCTATCGCAGCGATCTGAGGCTCATGTACCTGCCGCAATTGGGCGCCGCGACCGGGAAACTGCTCAGGCTGCGATTGGTGCCATTCAAGATCGCGCGTTTCCAACTGCATCGCGCCACGATCGCCGAGGCGAGATGGCTGCAGCAGACCCTTAACGAACATTGTCAGACCTGCAAAATGTCGTTCGCCCTCGATGCCGACGGCAGGCTATGGGGCCATTGGTCGTAAGCTGTCTCGTCGCGAGGCATTGTCCGGTCCGCGGGCCTGGCCGCCGCGCTCCGACCATGGCGCCCTCGAGCGGGAAACCGATTGAAAAGGGACCCCCATGCCGGAACTGCCCGATGTCGAATTGTTTCGACGCTACTTAGACAGGACCTGCACAGGCCGGGTCATTCAGCACGTTGCGGTCAACGACCCCAAAATGCTTGCCGGCGTTACGAGCGAGGCGTTTGCGGCGAGGCTGGAAGGCGCTCGGATGCTGGCGTCGCGGCGCCATGGCAAGCACCTGCTGGTCGGTCTGGCGCCCGCCGGCTGGATCACAATGCATTTCGGCCTGACCGGCGTGCTCGCGCATTGGGAGGGGGCCGCAGCGGAGCCGCGCTATACACGCATCCGCTTCGATTTCGCCGATGGCCACCATCTTGCCTATATCGATGTGCGGCGGCTCGGCGCCGTCGGTTTTGTCGAGGACGCCGAGGGATTCATCGCCGACGAGCGGCTTGGGCCCGACGCGCTCGATCCAGGGTTCGACTTTGCCGCGTTCGAGCGGGCGCTTTCCGCGCGCAAACGCGACATCAAATCACTGCTGATGGAGCAGAGTGCGATCGCCGGGATCGGCAACATTTATTCGGACGAGATCCTGTTCCAGGCCGCGATCCACCCGAAGGTGCCGACCGACCGGCTCGATCTCGATGCCCGCAAACGCATTTTTCGCGAGGTTAAGCGAGTCCTGGAGACTGCGACCAAGCGCGGCTTCGGCGCCGAATTGCGCCCGGAGGCGCTGCCGCACACGTTTCTGCTGCCGCAGCGCAAAAAGGGCGGGCACTGCCCTCGCTGCGGCACAGAACTGCGCGCCGCCAAATTCTCCGGTCGCACCGCCTATTACTGTCCGCACTGCCAGCGCGAAAGCGCGTGACCTCCCGTTCATCCTATGGCGCCATTGATCCCGGGCGCGGCCAGATCTCCGGACAATGACGACCACCCGCCAAAGCGGCGCGGCGAAGTGAGCGCGGGCGGCGGCGCGGGATTAGTCGTCCTTTTTGCCGTCGAGATGGGTCGCAAACCAATCGCCCGCCAGTTCGACCACCTGCGATGCCGTCTCGGGGCAAGCCAAGCCCTTGCCGATGCACCGGAGCACCGCCAGATCGCACGGGCAGCCCAGTTGAGCCAGGGCGCTGCGGTTCAAATCGAGAGCCGGCTGATCGTCCTCGACGATGAACAGGGTCGGGGCATGAAGCCGCGGCAGTTCGGCAGCTGCGAGTTCCGGGCGCGTATTGTACATGACGAGGGCGCTGGCGGGGCAATTCGGTTGCGCGGCGGCGATGGCCATCGCAGCTCCGTCGATGCTCGACCCGAAGTAGCCGATCGGCAGGTCCTCAAAAGGCGCCCGGCGGCTCAGCTTCTCGGTGATTTTGGTTATCCGGTCCCCCAGCATCCCGAAATCGAAATTGTGATAACCGTGTTCCGTCTCCGCAGGCGACAGCAACTCGGCAAGGAACGTGGCGAAACCACGGTCCTGCAATCCGGCCGCGACGAGGCGCAGGCCGTCGGTCGATGCGCTCAGCGGGATGATCGCCGGCAGGATAACGATGCCGACAGGTCGCTCGGGTGCGACGATCTCTACCCTGGGGGTCCCGCGCACGCGCCGCGTCCCTCGCGCGCGCCGCGCCGGCATGCGAGCGCCGCTGCGATCGAGCCGTGGCGGGCTCCTCTCGGCTCGTGCCATCCCGGCCCTCCCAAGTCCGATGAATATATTCGGATGATCCGCCTCTCTGGCCACGGCACATTGACCCACGTCAAAGGACTCGCGTCGCCGCGGTGCTGCGCGCGCCGGCGCGGCACCGCCCCATCATGCTGAAGCCGATCGGGTACGCGGCCGGTCCCTGATTAGGGTGGCGGATTTGAAGTTCGCACGGGTTTGGTGGCGGCCGCGTTTGCGAACCTCAAATCCAAGGCGACACTAGCTTTTGGTATTCACGACCCGTCAGAAATTCGTGCTCTTGATTTAAAAGGGGAAATTTTGGCAATCCGCGATCTGCCCGGTTTCAGCGACTATCGCCATCAATCGGTCGAGTCCTCATGGGCGTTGGCGCGTTCCTGTTGGGTCGCGACCGAGAAAACTGGAACCGCCTCGGCGAAACCGCGCAGCACCCGCGTACCAAGCGCGATCAGCGGGAAGGCGTCGCCGATTTCGGCAGCGGTCGCGGCGTCGATCAGAATCTGCCCGTCTTCTGCCGCCG
>JASHNY010000116.1 GCA_030041385.1 Alphaproteobacteria bacterium | reverse complement strand
ACCGCCGGCCCCGACGATATCGCCTTTCTCGACAATCGCAGATATGTCGGCGCTTTCGAGCGCTCCCGCGCCGGCGCCGTCTTTGTTTCTGCCGAGCTCTCGGGCCGTGCGCCCAAGGGCATGGCCGTGCTGATTGCGGCCGAACCCTACAAGGCCTTCGCCCGCGCCGCGCAGGCGTTTTATCCCGAGCCGCCGGTAATCCCGGGGCGGGCGGCATCGGCGATCATCGACCCTTCGGCGGTGATCCCGGAGGATTGCGAGATCGGCGCCCACGTCGTGATCGGTGCCGGTGTGCGGCTCGGCGCTCGCTGCCGGGTCGGCGCCAGCACGGTCATCGGCGCCTGCGTCGAGCTTGGCGACGATTGCCGGATCGCGGCGAACGTCACGCTGAGCCATTGCCTCGTCGGGTCGCGGGTCGTGCTGCACCCGGGGGTACGGATCGGCCAGGCGGGTTTCGGCTTTGCCCCGGACCCGGTGCGGCCGGTCAAGATTCCGCAGATCGGCCGGGTCATTATCGGCGATGATGTCGATATCGGCGCGAACACGACGATCGACCGCGGCTCGGGTCACGACACCGTGATCGGGCCGGGAACGATGATCGATAATCTCGTCCAGATCGGCCACAATGTGACGATCGGGCGGGGTTGCATATTGACCGGCCAGGTCGGTGTCTCTGGCAGCACCAGCCTCGGAGACTTTGTCATGGCGGGCGGGCAGGCCGGGTTTATCGGCCATCTGCGGATCGGCGACCGCGCGCGCATTGCGGCGCAGTCGGGCGTCACCCGCGATGTCGCGGCCGGGGAGAGCGTCGGCGGCTCTCCTGCGGTGCCGTTCTCGATGTGGTTGAGGCAAAGCGTCATATTGCGGCGTCTCGCCGGGAAGAAGGACGAGCGATGACCGATCCGGCGGGTGTCGTTTCCTCTGGGGTCGAGATCGATCGCGACCGGGTCATGGAAATGATCCCGCATCGCCACCCGTTTCTGATGGTCGACAAGGTGATCGATGCGGTGGCGAACGAGCGGGCCACCGGCATCAAGGACGTTTCGATCGATGAGTATTACTTCAAGGGTCACTTTCCGGCGCGGCCGGTGATGCCCGGCGTGCTGATCGTCGAGGCGATGGCGCAAACCGCGGCCGTGCTGGTCGTGCACACGCTCGGCCGGGAGGCGGAAGGCAAGCTCGTCTATTTCATGAGCATCGACGAGGCCCGTTTTCGCCGCCCGGTGGTGCCCGGCGATCGCCTTGTGGTTCACGTCACCAAGCAGCGCAACCGGCGCAACGTCTGGAAGTTCGAGGGGCGGGCCGAGGTGCGCGGCCAGCTCGTCGCGGAGGCCGTGTTCGCCGCGATGATCCTCGACGACTAGGCCCGCCGCGGATGCCGCAGATTCACCCCACCGCGATCGTCGCGCCGGGCGCCACGCTGGCCGACAGCGTCGTGATCGGCCCCTACTGCGTCGTCGGCGAAAACGTCATTCTCGGCGCCGGAGTGACGCTCAAATCCCATGTCGTCATCGACGGGCGCACCACGATCGGCGAGAAGACCCGGCTTTTCCCGTTCGCCTCGATCGGGTTCGAGCCGCAGGACTTGAAATACCGCGGCGAGGAATCGACGCTGGTGATCGGACGCAACAACACGATCCGCGAATACGTAACGATGAACCCCGGTACCAGCGGCGGCGGCATGATCACCCGCGTCGGCGACGATTGCCTGTTCATGATCGGGGTGCACATCGCCCATGACTGCCAGATCGGCGACCATGTGGTGATGGCCAACAACGCCACCCTCGCCGGCCACGTCGTCGTCGAGGACCACGCCGTGCTGGGCGGGCTCAGCGCAGTACACCAATTCGTCCGTATCGGCCGCTACGCGATGATCGGCGGGATGTCGGGGGTCGAGCGCGATGTGATCCCCTACGGCCAGGTGATCGGCGACCGCGCGCGGCTTAACGGCCTGAACATCATCGGTATGCAGCGCAACGGGTTCAGCCGCGAGGATATTCAGGGGCTGCGCAGCGCCTATCAATTCCTGTTCTCGAACGGCGGCACCTTCAACGACCGGGTCAACGAGGCCGCCGCGCGGTTTGGCGGGATCCCGCCGGTCGACGACATCATCGCCTTCATCCGCGCCGATTCGAGCCGGGCCATCTGCCAGCCGAAAGGGGCGAATGACGGGTAGCTCCCGCCATCGGCCGGAAGCCGGACCTGACAGCCCTTTGGGCATCGTCGCCGGCAGTGGCGCGCTGCCGCGCCGCCTGATCGAGCACTGCCGCAACACCGGCCGCGACGTGTTCGTTCTCGCCATTGACGGCGAAGCCACCGCGGAGACGGTTCGCGGCGTGCCGCATGCCTGGTGCCGGCTCGGCGCCGCCGCGACTGCGCTGGAACTGCTGCATGGCGCGAGGGTGGAGGAACTGGTGCTGGCGGGCGGGGTGCGCCGCCCGTCGCTGGCCTCGCTGCGGCCCGATTGGCGGGCGGCCCGGTTTTTTGCCCGGATCGGGTTTCGGGCGCTCGGCGACGACGGGCTGCTGTCGGCCGCGATCAAGGAGATCGAGCGCGAGGGGTTCCGGGTCGTCGGCGCCGACACGCTGCTTGGCGAAGCGGCCACGATGCCTGACGGTCCGGTCGGCGCCCTTCACCCCGACGAAGCCGCGTTCGCCGATATCGAATACGGGTTCCGCATCATCCGCGCCATCGGCGCGCTCGATATCGGGCAGGCGGTCGTCGTCCAGCAGGGGATGGTGCTCGGCATCGAGGCGATCGAAGGCACCGACGCGCTGGTGCGGCGCTGCGCCCAATTGCGCCGGGACGGACCGGGCGGTGTGCTGGTCAAGGGCGAGAAGCCGGGTCAGGAGCGGCGGGTCGACCGCCCGGTGATCGGACCGCAGACTGTAACCGTCGCCGCCGAGTCGGGATTGCGCGGGATCGCCGCCGAGGCCGGCGCGACATTGCTGCTCGATCGCGACGCGGTCGCCCGAGCCGCCGATGCCGCCGGGCTGTTCGTCGTCGGCGTGCGCTCGCCGTGACCGTTCGGGCATGAGTGCAGCGGGCGCCGCGCCGGCGCCGCTGATCTTCATCGTTGCCGGCGAGCCTTCGGGCGATGCGATCGGCGGGGCGCTGATCGCCGCGTTGCGCCGGCGTACCGACGGGCGCGTGCGCATCGCCGGGATCGGCGGCGAGCGCATGGCGGAGCAGGGGCTCGACAGCCTGGTGCCGCTGGCCGACCTTGCGGTGGCCGGCGTCGCCGAGGTGCTGCCCAGGGCGCCGCTGATCTTTCGCCGAGTGCGCGAGACGGTCGCGGAGATCCGCCGGTTGCGGCCCGACGCCGTGGTCACGATCGACAGTTCGGGCTTCAGCTGGCGGATCGCGCAGCGGCTGCGCCGCGCCGGCGAAACCTTGCCGTTGATCCATTACGTCGCGCCGATGGTGTGGGCCTGGCGCGCCGGGCGCGCGCGGCGCATGGCACGCTGGTACGACCACCTGCTGACCCTGTTGCCGTTCGAGCCGCCGTATTTCGAGCGCGTCGGCCTCGCCAGCACCTGCGTCGGCCATCCGGTCATCGAAAGCGGTGCCGGCAACGGGGACGGCGCGCGCTTTCGCGCCGCGCACGGGATCGCCGCAGAGGAGCTGGTGGTATGCGTGTTGCCCGGCAGCCGCGGCGGCGAGGTCAGCCGCCTGATGCCGGTCTTCGGCTCCGCCTTGCGGCTGCTGGAGGGGATGGTCGGGTCGCACCGGGTCGTCGTGCCGACGGTCGAGACCGTGGCCGGGGCGGTCGCCGCCGGGGTGCGGGACTGGCCGGGTCGCCCGATCGTGCTGCGCGGGGTTCAGCCCAAATACGACGCCTTTGCCGCGAGCCGGGCGGCATTGGCGGCCTCGGGCTCGGTGGCCCTGGAATTGGCGCTGGCCCGGCTGCCGATGGTCGTCGCCTATCGCCTCAACCCGCTGACCGAGGCGTTGCTCGACCGCGTGCTGAAGGTGCGGCAGGTAAACCTGGTCAACCTGATCCTCGACCGCCCGGTTGTCGGCGAGTACCTGCGCGAGCGTTGCACGCCGCGGAACCTCGCCGCCGCGGTCGCCGAGCTGATCCGGGACGAACGGGTTCGCGCCGAGCACCTCAGCTCGTATGATGAGGCGATGCGGCGCCTCGGTGCCGGCGGCCCGTCGCCGAGCCTCAACGCCGCCGACCGCATTCTCGCGATCATCGCCGCCCGCCGGCAGCAACAGGAGTAGACTCAATGGCAGCAGTTGATACCGCCCATTATCGCCTTCTGCACGCGATGATCCGGGTCAAGGACCTCGACAAATCGCTCAAGTTCTACACCGAAGAACTCGGCATGAACCTGATCCGCAAGCGCGACTACCCGACCGGCAAGTTCACCCTGGCGTTCGTCGGCTATGGCGACGAGGAGCACAACACGGTCGTCGAATTGACCCACAACTGGGGCCAGGCCGAACCCTATACGCTCGGCAGCGGCTTCGGCCATCTCGCGATCGGCGTGCCCGACGTCTACAAGACCTGCGAGCGCCTCGCCGCGGCGGGGGTCAAAATTCCGCGCCCGGCCGGGCCGATGGCGCATGGCGGCTCGGTCATCGCGTTCATCGAGGACCCGGATGGCTACAAGATCGAGCTGGTCGAGCGAAAATAGCCACGGCCGGGCGCGCCCTTCTGCGGCGCCGCCGCGCATGGTCCGTTCATGTTGAAGCACCTTCACCCTTCGTCATGCCCGGACTTGATCCGGCGGAAGCGGGAAACAGGAACGCTTCAATCCAACAGAACCATGCGCTGATGCGGCAAGCCGGTGTTGGGCCCGACTTGCCGAAGAGGGCGGAGGACGCGCCGCCGTCTCGTCAATGCCGCTGGTTGATCGGCACGTAGTGGCGTTCGGTGGCGCCGGTAAACAACTGGCGCGGCCGGCCGATCTTGGTGTCGGGATCTTCGATCATCTCGGTCCACTGCGCGATCCACCCGACCGTGCGGGCGATGGCGAACAGGACGGTGAACATCGAGGTCGGGAAACCCATCGCCTTCAGGATGATGCCCGAATAAAAATCGACGTTCGGATACAATTTCCGGGTGATGAAATATTCGTCGTTCAATGAGATTTTTTCCAGTTCCATCGCCAGGTCAAGCAATGGATCATCCTTGATGCCAAGCTCGTCGAGGACCTGGTGACAACTTTCGCGTAGCACGCGGGCGCGAGGATCATAATTCTTGTAAACGCGATGGCCAAAGCCAAACTGGATTTCGTGTTCGTTCTTGTTTTTTACATGACTGATGAATTCGGGGATGTTTTTCTTGTCGCCGATGCGCGCGAGCATCTTTAGCACCGCCTCGTTGGCGCCGCCATGCGCCGGACCCCACAGCGAGGCGATTCCGGCGGCGATACAGGCAAACGGGTTGGCGCCGCTCGACCCGGCGTTGCGTACCGTCGCGGTCGAGGCGTTCTGTTCGTGGTCGGCGTGAAGGATGAAAATACGGTCCATCGCCCGTGCCAAAACGGGGTTGACCTTGTATTCTTCACAGGGAACGCCAAAGGTCATATGGAGAAAGTTTTCGGCATAGCCGAGAGAATTCTTCGGGTACATAAAGGGCTGGCCGAGCGAATATTTGTAGGCCATGGCGCCGATCGTCGGGAGCTTGGCGATTAGCCGATGGGATGCAACCATCCGCTGGTACGGGTCGTTGATGTCGGTCGAGTCGTGATAGAACGCGGAGAGCGCGCCGACCACGCCGCAGAGCACCGCCATCGGGTGAGCATCGCGCCGGAAGCCACGGAAAAAGCTGGTGATCTGCTCGTGCACCATGGTGTGGTGCGTGATGTCGCTGACGAACTGGTCGCGCTGCGTCGGGTTCGGCAATTCACCGTTGAGAAGAAGATAGGCGACTTCGAGAAAGTTGCTCTTTTCAGCCAGTTCCTCGATCGGGTAGCCGCGGTACATCAAGATGCCCTGGTCGCCGTCGATATAGGTGATGCTCGAACGGCAGGCGGCGGTTGCCATGAACCCAGGATCGTAGGTGAAGTAGCCGGTCTTCGCGTAGAGGCTGCGGACATCGATGACTTTAGGGCCGACCGAGCCCGGAATGACCGGCAATTCGATGGACCTTCCGGTCGAGTTATCGGTCAGGGTCATCGTCGCATTCGACGCGGCCGGTTTGGTATTATTGCCGTCCATGGTGCACCTCAGTCGCTGCCCGCAGGCCGTTGCCCGTCGTCGGCGAAACAATAAGCCTGCCCCGGCGGATTATCAAACGGCTGCCAATTTTTCGCAATGCAATATCGCAAATGCGAACACCGGCTTTAGCCGCGCCGTTCCGCGGAATCGGCGAGCCGGGCCAGGGTTTCGTCGCGACCCAGCACTTCCATCACCTCGAAAATGCCGGGGGAGGCCAGCGAGCCGGTCAGGGCGACGCGCAACGGCTGGGCGACCGCGCCGAGCTTGACCGATTGCGCCGCAGCGAAGCTGCGCAGCGCGGTTTCGAGCCCAGTGGGCTGCCAGTCGCTGCCGGCGATCGCACGGGCGAGCGCGGCGAGCAGGCGGCGCGCCTCCTCGGTCAGCAATTGGGCCGCGTCGGCGGCGGGCTCGAGCGGGCGCGGGGCGACATAGAACCTTGCCTTCTCGGCGAGTTCGGCGAGGGTCTTGGCGCGCGGCTTCAGCCCCGGCATCGCGCGCCGGAGCCGGTCGCGGTCGATCGCCGCGAGCGCGTGTCCGAGCCCGGCTTCCAGGCGGGGCGCGATCAACTCGACCAGCCGCGCGTCGTCCGCCTCCTTGAGATAATGCGCGTTGACGTTGTCGAGCTTCGCCGGGTCGAAACGCGCCGGGGCGCGGCCGACATCGCCCAGCGAAAACCACCGCACCGCATCGTTGAGCGCGATGATCTCGTCGTCGCCGTGGCTCCAACCCAGCCGCATCAGATAGTTGCGCATGGCCTCTGGCAGGTAGCCCATCTCGCGGTAGGCGCCGACCGCGACCGTGCCACGCCGCTTCGACATCTTGGCGCCGTCAGGCCCGTGGATCAGCGGGATGTGGGCGAATTCAGGCACCGTCCAGCCGAGCGCGCGGTAAATCTGGGTCTGGCGGAAGGCGTTGTTGAGATGGTCGTCGCCGCGGATCACATGGGTGATCCCCATGTCGTGATCGTCGACGACGACCGACAAATTGTAGGTCGGGGTGCCGTCGGCGCGCAGCAGGATCAGGTCGTCCATTTCGCTGTTGCTGACGGTCACCGCGCCCTGGACGAGATCGGCAATCGTCGTCGCGCCGTGGTGCGGCGCCTTCAACCGGATGACCGGGGCGACCCCTGACGGCGCTTCGGCCGGATCGCGGTCGCGCCACGGACTGACGATGCGCAACGAGCGCTTTTCAGCCAGCGCCTGAGCACGCATCGCCTCCAGCTCGGCCGGCGACAGATAGCAGCGATAGGCCCGGCCCGCGTCCAGCAACTCGTGCACGGCCGCGGCATGGCGGGCGGCATTGGCGAACTGGTGGACGATCTCGCCATCCCAGTCGAGGCCGAGCCATTCGAGCCCGTCGATGATCGCGGCAACCGCTTCCGGGGTCGAGCGGACCCGATCGGTATCCTCGATGCGGAGGCGGAACACGCCGCCGTCGCCGAACCGCCGATGGTGGCGGGCGAACAGCCAGTTGAACAGCGCCGTGCGGGCGCCGCCGATGTGGAGAAACCCGGTCGGCGAGGGGGCGAAGCGGACGGTGACGGTCATGGCCCGGCAAGGTAGCGCGGATCGATGCCGTTGTCGTGCGGTCCGCTGTTCCGGTGACGTCGAGGACTCGCTAGCAAACCTGGGATCAGACGATTCCCGTCATTCCGGGGCGGCCGCAGGTCGAGCCCAGCAATGACCTCGCAATGCACCGGCCTTACACGTTCACCTTGTAATCGGCAAACATCTCGCGCAGGCGGCTTTTCAACACCTTGCCGGTGCCGGTATGCGGCAATTCGTCGAGTACGACGACATCGTCGGGCAGCATCCACTTCGGAAAGCGCTTTGCCAGCAGGGCGATGATGTCGTCATGCCCGGGGCGGGAACCGGCGCGGGCGGTGACCAGCAGCAGTGGCCGCTCACCCCATTTGGGATGTGAGATCGCGATCACCGCGGCTTCGGCGACACCCTCGTGCGCCATCGCTGCGTTTTCCAGGTCGATCGAGCTGATCCACTCGCCGCCCGATTTGATGACGTCCTTCAGCCGATCGGTCAGCTGGATGTATCCATCCGGATCGATCGAGGCAACGTCCCCGGTGTGAAACCAGCCATCGGGCTCGACCGCTTTGCGCGTAGCCTCCTCGTCGTTGTAATAGGCGCTGGTGATCCATGGGCCGCGCACCAGCAGTTCCCCGACCGTCTTGCCGTCATGCGGCAGCGCTTTGCCATTGCCGTCGATGATCTTGGTCTCGACCCCGAGCACCGGGCGGCCTTGCGTCAGCCTGATCCGCATCTGCTCTTCATGATCGAGCCGCAAATGCTTGGCCTTCAGTGCCGCGGTCGTGCCGAGCGGGCTCATCTCTGTCATGCCCCAGGCATGCAGCATCACGACGCCGCGGGCCTCATAGGCCTGCAGCAGCGATCGCGGGATCGCGGAGCCGCCCGACGCGACGCCGCGCAGCGTCGTGACGTTCTTGTTGTTGTCGCGCAGATAGTTGTGGAAATTGAGCCAGACCGTCGGCACGCCGAGGCCGAGCGTGACCCCTTCGGCCTCGAACAGCTCGTAGAGGCTGGCACCGTCGAGCTTGGGGCCGGGATACACCAGTTTGGTCCCGTTCATCGGCGCGGTGTAGGGCGTCGCCCAGGCGCAGACGTGGAACATCGGCACCACCGGACAGACGACATCGGCCGCGCTCATCGCGAGCGCGCCGGGCAGCGAGGCGCCAAGCGCGTGCAGCATCGTCGAGCGATGGCTGTACAGAACGCCCTTGGGCTTGCCGGTCGTGCCCGAGGTGTAGCACAGCGCGCTGGCGCTGCGTTCGTCGAACTGCGGCCAGTCGAACGTGTCGGTCTCGGCGGCGACAAGGTCCTCGTAAAGTCCGACCGTCGCCAGGCTCGTCTCCGCCTCGCCCAGCAGCACGATCCGCAAATCCGCCGGGAGCTGCGGCCGCAGCCGCTCGATCAGCGGTACGAAGGTGCTTTCGAGAAACAATAGCCGGTCGGCGGCGTGATTGAAGATGTAGACGATCTGCTCGTCCGACAGCACCGGGTTGATCGTGTGGCACACCGCGCCGATACCCGAGATGGCGTGATAGAGCTCGAAATGGCGGTAGGTATTCCATGCCATCGTCGCGACCCGATCGCCCGGCGCGACCCCAAGGCGCAGCAACGCCTTCGCCGCCCGGCGCGCACGCTGCTCGGCCTCGGCATAGGTATAGCGGTGGATCGGCCCTTCGACGGTGCGGCTGACGATCTCCGTATCCGCGTGATTGCGCGCCGCGTGCCGGATGCACATCGAGACCAGAAGCGGCTGGTCGCCCATCAATCCGCGCAGCATTGCTTCCTCCCGCCGCATATTTGTAGGCGTTGGCGGGAGACTACACCCGTCAGCGGGCGAGGCAATGCGCGGCGGGCGGCGGCGGAGCGAGGAGCGGCGGGCGTCCCCGAGGGGCGCGGGCGTCCCGCCCGCTCGTCACAAGCGAGATTGCGGACGCGACGCGCGCGCTCCGCTAATACCGCCGCAGCAAGCCGACGAGCCGGCCCTGAACCTTGACCCGGTCGGGGCCGAAGATGCGGGTTTCATAGGCCTTGTTGGCCGGTTCGAGGGCGATCGAATCACCGCGGCGACGAAGCCGCTTCAAGGTGACTTCGAGATTGTCGACGAGGGCGACGACGACGGCGCCGTTCTCGGCCGTGTCGCAGCGCTGGATCACGATCGTGTCGCCGTCGAGGATGCCGGCCTCGACCATGCTGTCGCCGGCGACTTCCAGCGCGTAGTGCTCGCTGCCGCGGCCGAGAAGGGCGCCCGGTACGGCGATGCTGGCGGTCTGGTCGCGCAACGCCTCGATCGGCGTGCCGGCGGCGATGCGGCCGTAAAGCGGCAGATCGACAGCCTCGATCTCGGCGGCGACCGGCGTGCCGGGCAGGGCGCCCGAGAAATCGCCGCGAATGACGGTCGGCGAAAAGCCGGCGCGCTCGCCGTTGCCTCCGGCACCGCCGGGCGCGGCGCTTTCCTCGGGCAATTTCAGCACTTCGAGGGCGCGGGCGCGGTGCGGCAGCCGGCGGATGAAGCCGCGCTCCTCCAGCCCGCTGATCAGCCGGTGAATGCCCGATTTCGAACGCAGGTTCAGCGCGTCCTTCATCTCGTCGAAGGACGGCGCAATACCATTCGCGCCCAGGCGCTGATTGATGAAGGTCAGCAACTCGTGCTGCTTGCGTGTCAGCATGGTAGCCTCCCGTCCCTCGGAACAAATCCAAAACAATAGGTAGTGTTCTAGTTTAGTTCGCACACCAGGTCAAGCCTCGTGATACGCCCTCGGGTACCGATTTCGCCGTATCGAAAACTCGTCTAGCTTCGCCGATCCGCGGCGGAAAGGGGCGGCGCATGCCGCGCGACATCATCATCGACACCGACCCCGGCATCGACGACGCGGTCGCCATTTTGCTCGCGCTTGCCTCCCCT
Source organism: Alphaproteobacteria bacterium (assembly GCA_030041385.1). Lineage (GTDB taxonomy): Bacteria > Pseudomonadota > Alphaproteobacteria > ATCC43930 > CGMCC-115725 > DATARH01. Next base: position 22,238 of record JASHNY010000116.1, on the reverse strand, counting down.
GAGCTCAACGTCCTCGGGCTTGTCGCGGTCGCCGGCAACGTCTCGCTTGCGGTTGCCGAGCGCAATGCGCGCAGCATCGCGGCGCTGGCCGGGCAGCCCGATGTACCGGTCTATGCCGGCTGTGCCGCTCCGTTGCGGCGGGCCCTGCGGACGGCCGGCGCACGGCACGGCGAAGGCGGGCTTGGCGCGCTCGCCTTGCCCGAGCCAGCAGCCTCATTGCGGGTCGAGGACGGCGTCGATTTCCTGATCGAGGCGGTGCGCCGGGCACCGCCCCAGGCAGTGACCTGGTGCGCGCTCGGCCCGCTGACCAATATCGCAACCGCGCTCGAGCGGGCGCCGGATCTCGCCGCGCGCCTTGCCGGGATCGTGGTGATGGGCGGAACTTCGTCGCCGCTGGGCGTCGTCAACCCGGTCGCCGAGTTCAACTTTTACACCGATCCCGATGCGGCGGCGGTCGTGTTCGCAAGCGGCGCCCCGATCGCGCTGGTGCCGCTCGATCTGACCCGACAGGTCCGCAATACGCGCGAGCGGGTGGCAAGACTGCGCGGGCTCGGCAACCGCGCAGGTGCCGCAGTGGCCGAATTGTTGCGCCCGGTGCCGCCGCTGCGGCGCTCGCAAGTGCTGCACGATCCCTGCGTCATCGCCTACCTGGTCGCGCCCGGGTTGTTCCGGGGCCGGCGTGTCAATGTCGCGATCGAGACGGCGGGCGAATTGACATTGGGCATGAGCGTCATCGACTGGCGCGGCGTCAGCGGTCGCGCGGAAAACGCGCTGGTGTTGCGAACGGTCGATGCGGCCGGCTTCTACGCGCTATTGACCGCGCGCCTCGCGCGGCTTCCGTGAGGCAGGCACAGAGCGCGCTTGTGCGGCGCCGGGGGTCTCTCGCTATTATGGCGGCGCTAAACCTCTCGCGTGGAGACAGATGATGATCGTCGAGATGCGCACCTATCGGGTCAAGCCCGGTTCGATCCCCGAAGTCGAGAAGCGGTTTGGAGAGGCGCTGGCGGACCGCGTCAAGCTCTCTCCGCTCGGCGCGTTCTTTCACACCGAGGTCGGCCCGCTGAACCGGATCATCCATTGCTGGCCTTACGACGATCTCGGCCAGCGCGCCAAATTGCGGGCGGATGCCGCGAAGCTGTCGAACTGGCCGCCGAAGATCGGCGAGTTCATCGAGGAGATGGAAAGCAAGATCATCAATCTGGCGCCGTTCTCACCCAAACTCGGCGACCGGCGGCTCGGCAACCTCTACGAAATCCGCACCTATACGATGCTGCCCGGCGCGCTCCAGACCGTGACCGAGAGATGGGCGGAGCGGATCGAAGGGCGCCAGAAATTCTCGCCGCTGGCGTTTTGCGGCTCGACCGAGCTGGGCGCGCTGAACCAGTGGATTCACGTGTGGGCCTACAAGGACGCCGCCGAGCGCTTCAGTGTTCGCGACAAGGCGCGCGAAAGCGGGGCCTGGCCGCCCGCGACCCGCGGCCAGTTCGTCCGCCAGGAGAACATGCTGGTCGTGCCGGCGGCATTCTCGCCGCTGCATTGACCCTCGCTCGGCCCGAACGCTCCCTTGCAAACGCGGGGGAGCGTGGGGCCGTTGCACCAGGGTGCAAAGGGGGTGAGCGTCAGCGCGACCCGTTGATTGACGGGCCGGGCATCCGGTCGCCGGGAGGCGCCGGCACCGGGGTGCCGTGGGCGAGGCCGAGGGCGCTCAGCAACGTGCCGATCGTCGTCGGCTGGGGTTCGGGCATCGGCACGGGCACCGACGACGGCCCGCCGGGCAGGGGCAAGACCGGCATGTTGCCGGTCGCCGCCAGCATGAATTGGTGCCAGGCGACGGCGGGCAAGCCGCCGCCCGTCACCCGGCGCATCGGCGTGTCGTTATCGTTGCCGAGCCAGACCCCGGCGACGAGGTTTGCGGTGTAGCCGATGAACCAGGCGTCGCGGTAATCCTGGGTCGTGCCGGTCTTGCCCGCGGTCGGCCGCGGCAAGCGTGCCGCCCGGCCAGTGCCGTGATCGACGACGCCGGTCAGCATCTCGTTCATCATCCCGACATATTCCGGCGCCACCACCTGGCCCGGACCTGAGCCGGTGCGGCGGTAGACGATTTTGCCGGCCGTATCGCGAATCTCGCTGATCCCGTACGCCAGCACCCCGGTGCCGCCATTGGCGAACGGCGCATAGGCCGATACCAGCTCCAGCAGGTTCACCGCGCCGGTGCCGAGCGCGATGCTGGCATCGGCGGGAAGCGGCGAGGTGATGCCGAGCCGGTTGGCGACGGCGATGACATGGGCGATGCCGGCACGCTCCGCGACCTGCACGGCGATCGTGTTGATCGACTGGGCGAGCGCATCGGCCACCGTCATCTCGCCCTGGTAGCGGTTCAGATAGTCGTGCGGCTCCCAATTGCCGATGCGGATCGGCCGGTCGATGAATTCGTCCTCGGGGCGCAGCCCGGATTCGAGCCCAGCGAGATAGACGAACGGCTTGAATGCCGAGCCGGGCTGGCGCTGGGCCTGGGTGGCGCGATTGAATTCGCTTTCACCATAATCGCGGCCGCCGACCATCGCCCGCACCGCGCCATCCGGCGACAGCGCCACCAGCGCCCCCTGGCCGACCGCGAATTTGCGCCCGTCGCGGGCCAAGATGCCCTCGATCGCCGTCTCGGCCGCCGCCTGCAATCGCGGATCGAGCGTGGTCGAGACGACGAGGTCACGGCCGCCGCCTCCGGCAAAGCCGCGCACCTGGTCGGCGATCCAGTCGGCGAAGTAATGCGCGCCCGGCCTTGCGGCGGCGCTTTCGATGCCGGCGGCGCCGGTTCGTTCCGCCGCCGTGGCCTGCGCGCCGGTGATGTAGCCGGCCTCGACCATGTTGTCGAGCACCTGGGTGGCGCGCGCCGCCGCGAGGTCGCGGTCGCGGGCCGGGTTGAACCGGGTCGGCGCCTTCAATAGCCCGGCGATCACCGCGCATTCGAACAGGTTGAGACGAGACGCCGATTTCCCGAAATAGCGATGCGCCGCGGCATCGACGCCATAGGCGCCGGCGCCGAGATAGACCCGGTTGAGGTAGATTTCGAGAATCTCGTTCTTGGTGAAGCGGTGCTCCAGCCACAGCGCCAGCAGCACTTCGCGGATCTTGCGGGTAAAGCTGCGTTCGGGCGTCAGGAACAGAATCTTGGCAAGCTGCTGGGTGATCGTACTGCCGCCCTCGACGATGTGGCCAGCGCGCAAATCGGCAAACGCGGCGCGGACGAGCCCGACCGGGTCGATGCCGAAATGGTGATAGAAGCGGCGGTCTTCGGTGGCGATGACCGCCTCGGGCAAGGCTGGCGGCATCTGGCGCAGTGTCAGCGGCTGCCCGAACAGATCGCCGAACGTGGCGATCGTGCTGCCGTCGTCGGCGAGGATCGTGACGCTCGGCCGGCGCTCGGCGGCGGTCAGGCGGGTGGTGTCGGGGAGCGTCCAGGCAAAATAGGCAACCGCCCCAGCGCCGACGATCGCGGCCCACAGAACCACCAGAACGGCGAGTTTTGCGGTGCCGCCGAACCGCCGACCGTGCGGGCGGCGCGGCGTCGGGCGGCGATTACCGGGACGGTGCGGCGGGCTTCCGCCGCTGCCGCTGCCGCGGGCACGCGGATCGGCACGCAGTGGCGGATCAGCCATCTGCCGACGCACCGCCGAGCCGCAACCAAGCGCCGGTCACCAGGCGCGCTCCACGATATTCCCCCATTCTCGCGGCGATCCCCCGAACCGCGATCTCGGCCTATATAGGTAAACTGCGGCGACATTTCAGCAAGGCCCGGGGCGAGGCGAGGGAACGGCATTTCCGCCGGCGGCGTTGAACGGTCATCGCAAACCTGGCGGAGCGAGCCGATGGCTGAGAGCTCAGGCACGATAACCAGGATGCCGATCAATCTCGGCACCGCCGAGCGCGCGGTATCGATCGGGCTCGGCACGGTCTTGCTGGCGCGGGTGCTTGGGCGCGCCGTGCTCGGACCGATGCTGCTCGGGCTCGGCGCCGCGGCGCTGATCTGGCGCGGCGCCAGCGGTTTCTGTCCGGTCAAGGCCGGGCTGTTGGGCGAGCGGCCCGATCGCGACGCACCGCCGCCGCGCCGGCCAGCGCGGCGGCGGACCGCAACACCCGAAGCCGACCCGGTGCGCCGGGCATCCGAGGAAAGCTTCCCGGCCAGCGATCCGCCGGCGTGGACGCCGACCTCCGGTTCGGTCCGCCGCCACTGAGCGGGTCGGCTATTTCAGCGCGAAATAGGCGATCCGGTCGCCGCGAAAGGTGCCGACGAACATTTCGCTGCCGATCTGCAATCCGGTCGTGGCATCGCCGAATTCGGGATTGCCGGCCATGCTGACCAGCGGGTGCAGTTTCATTGCCGCGGTATCCCAGGCGTCGAGGCGCCAGGCCTGGGTGCAGCGTCGGGCTTTGCTCTGAAAGCAGCCGAAGACCTGCTTCACCGGCACGGCCTGCCCGCCCGCGATCAGTTCGCCGTTCGGCGCCCAGCGCAAATTGTCGACGAGGAAGCCCGCGCGCAGCGTCTCTCGCCGGGTCGGCCCGTCACCCCGGGACAGGCGCACCACCGCCCTGTTCCCCCACGCTGCGACGTAGATCCTTTTGCCGTCGCGCGAGACCTCGATGCCGTTGTTGCCCGACATCTCGCTGTCGGGGATGCGCGCGAAGCCCTGTCCGGGACGCCACTCGTAAACTGCGCCGGTGTTTTTGCCGGCCGCCATCAGGTTAGGCGCCTTCGGGTCCTTCGGGTCGAACATGTCGGTGACGACGAAGCCGCCTTCCGGGGTCGGCGCCACGGCGTTGGGCCAGGTATGAGCCGGCATCACCGCGCAGCCGATCCAGGTGATTGCGGGTTCCGCCCCTTTGGCGTCGAGCGCGAAAATCTCGATCGACTCGCGACCGCCATGGTTGACGACGTAGAGCGTATCCGGGCCGCCATTGGCGCCCGGCCGCAGATTGATCCCGTGGGCCGAGAACTTGCCGAGGTCGGGCGCGCCCGGGCAATCGGCATAGGTCGTCTTGTCGGGCTGCACCCGCGGGTTGGTGCCAGGAAACAGCACCTTCCACGACTTGCTCTCGGCGCTGACCAGATGCAGCGCGCCGTGCGACCCGGCGCCGCCCCCGTCCATGCCGCTGGCGATGATCCACTGCGTCCCCGGCACTTGCACCAGGTCTTCGGTGTTGAGCGGCCCGCAAATGAAATCGAGCTTGCCGGCGGGATTGCACGGCTCGGCTGCTGCCGCGGTCGTGCTGGTGCCGATGGCGGCGGCAATCAAGAGAGCCGCAACGACGATCGCCTTCATCTCGCTCCCTCCCAAGATTATTTGGATTATTTATCGACTATTATTGCACCAGCTGGTTTATTTCCCCTTTTTCAACTTGCGAGATCTTACTCGGAACCGGCACGTTGTTGCGAGAAATCCTCTTCCCAGCGGATGCGCCGATCGGGGCGGAAATTCGGTTGGTTCAGGGCGCGATTCGGCGCCATCCTGGAGACGGGTTGTATGCAGGAGCCGAGCATGACGCGCGAAGCTGCGATCGCCGCCGTCGAAGCCCATTTCGACGAGGGCCAATTTGCCGCCGATCTCGCTCGCCGGGTCGCGATCGCCACCGAAAGCCAGGTCGAGGGGCGGGGCCCGACCCTGGCCGCCTACCTCTCGGACGAGATCGCCCCGAGCCTCGAGCGGCTTGGTTTTTCCGCCGAGATCGTCGACAACCCGGTGCGCGGGGGCCCGGCGCTGATCGCCGAGCGCGACGAGGGCGCAGCGGTCACCGTGCTCGGCTACGGCCATGGCGACGTGATCCGCGGGCTTGAACCGCAATGGCACGAAGGGCTGTCGCCATGGGAATTGACCCGGCGCGGCGACCGGCTCTACGGCCGCGGCACCGCCGACAACAAGGGCCAGCATTCGATCAATTTCGCCGCGCTTGGCGCCGTATTGCAGACCCGCGGCCGGCTCGGCTTCAACGCCAAGTACCTGATCGAGACCGGCGAGGAGATCGGCTCGCCCGGGTTGCGCGAAATCTGCCGCAACCACAAGGACAAGCTCGCCGCCGACGTGCTGATCGCCTCCGACGGGCCGCGCCTGGCGCCCGAGCGGCCGACGATCTTTCTCGGTGCCCGCGGCGCGATGAATTTCGACCTGGTCGTCGAATTGCGCGAGGGCGGCCACCATTCCGGCAACTGGGGCGGTCTGCTGGCCAATCCCGGCGTGATCCTGGCCCACGCGCTGGCGACGATCGCCAGCGAGAAGGGCGCGATAAGGATCAGGGAATGGGTGCCGAGCCACATGCCGAACTCGGTGCGCATCGCGCTCGCCGACTGCACGGTGGAGGGCGGAGAGGACGCGCCCGAAATCGACCCCGATTGGGGCGAGCCCGGATTGACGCCGAGCGAGAAGGTGTTCGGCTGGTGCAGCTTCGAGATTCTTGCCTTCACCACCGGCAACCCCGAGAACCCGGTCAACGCGATCCCGCCCAAGGCGACCGCGACCTGCCAGATCCGCTTCGTCGTCGGCGTCGACCCGGAGGGGTTCATGCCGGCCCTGCGCCGCCACCTCGATGCGCACGGCTTTCCAATGGTGCGGATCGAGCCGTGGAAGAAGGCGTATTTCCCGGCGACCCGGCTCGATCCCGACCATGACTGGGTGCGCTGGGCCGCCCGCTCGATCGTCGCGACGACCGGCAAGCGCCCGGCGATCCTGCCGAATCTAGGCGGCTCGTTGCCCAACGATATTTTCGCGCACGATCTCGGATTGCCGACGATCTGGGTCCCGCACTCCTACGCTTCGTGCTCGCAGCACGCCCCCAACGAGCACCTGCTCGCTCCGGTCGCGCGCGAAGGACTCAGGGTAATGACGGGGATTTATTGGGATTTGGGCGAGGGCGGGGCGCCTTCGGCTTAGCCTCGCAAACGCGGTTCGTTCGACTCCATCCGGGGGCGCCAGATGGCGGGCGGAGACGAGCGGGAGAAGACCGTTGCGGCCTTTCTGGTCCCGGCATTGCGGTTGAAGCCAGGCTGATGGGGCGCCTCGCGCTTGCACCGAAACCGCGAAGGACTATCCTCCGCCGTCAATAAGGGGGAGGCTTGTCCATGAATTGGCGTGGCGTCGGGTTCGCGCTCGTGGTCGCAGTGGCGGTAGCGCCGATCGCGCAGGCGGCGAGTTTCAAATGGGCCAATGACGGCGACGTGCGGGCGATGGACCCGTACACGTTCAACGAGACCGTGCAGAACTCGTTTCTGGCGAACATTTACGAGCCGCTGGTTCGCCGCAACAAGCAGCTCGGCCTCGAACCCGGCCTGGCGGTCAAGTGGGAAGCCACCGGCCCCGATACCTGGCGCTTTCACCTGCGTCCCAACGTCAAATGGCAGGATGGCACGCCGTTCACGGCCGACGACGTGATCTTTTCGTATCAGCGCATCAAGGGCAAAAACTCGGCCCTGCGCTCGCAGGTCGCAACAATCAAGGACGCGCGCAAGATCGACGACATGACCGTCGATTTCGTCACCAACGGCACCGACCCGATCCTGCCCTCGGAACTCACCGAGATGGACATCATGTCGAAGGCGTGGTGCGAAAAGCACGACGCGGTCGAGAACGTGGTGTTCGGCAAGGGCGAGAACTACGCGCTGCGCCACGCGATGGGCACCGGCCCGTACAAGCTTGTGGACCGCGAGCCCGACCGCAAGACCGTGGTCGAGCGCAACCCGCTATGGTGGGGCAAGCTCGACGGCAACGTCGATCGTGCCGAGTTCGACGTGATCGCCAACGCGGCGACCCGCGTCTCCGCGCTGCTGTCGGGCGCGGTGGACATGATCTATTCGGTGCCGCCGCAAGACATGGCACGGATCGCCAAGACCTCGGGCGTGCGGCTGATCCAGGGACCGGAATTGCGCACGATCTATCTGGCGATGGACCAGAACCGGCCGCAGTTGCTGTTCTCGAACGTCAAGGGCAAGAACCCGCTGAAGGACGTGCGGGTGCGCCGGGCCTTTGCGCTGGCGATCGATGAAAACGCGATCGTCAAGCACGTGATGAACGGGATGGGCCACCCGACCTGGCTGATGTACGGTCCGGGCGTCAACGGCTATGACCCGGCGCTCGACCATCGCCCCGCGGTCGATCTGAACAAGGCCAAGGCGCTGCTCGCCGCGGCGGGCTATCCCGACGGGTTCCAGATCCAGCTCGACTGCCCCAACGACCGCTATGTGATGGACGAGCAGATCTGCACCGCCGTGGCCGCGATGCTGGCGCGCATCAATATCAAGGTCGACGTCTATGCCCGCACCAAGGTCAAGTTCTTCGCCGATGTCGGCTACCCTAACTACAAGCTCAGCTTTTCTCTGCAGGGGTGGACGCCGGCGACCTACGACGCCCACAACGTGTTCTACACGCTATTGTCGACCCGCGACCCCAAAACCGGGCGCGGCCAGACCAATAACGGCGGCTATTCCAATCCCGCGGTCGACAAACTGACCGACGAGATGGCGCACGAGCTCGATCCGGAAAAGCGCCGGCAGATCATCGATCAGGCCGCCCGGATCGTGCAGAACGACGTCGCCACGATACCGCTGCATCAGCAGGTCATCGTCTGGGCGGTGCGCGACAATATCCAAGTCGTACAGCCCGCCGACAATGCCTTCTACCTGCGTTGGGTGACCGTGAAATAACGGGGGCTCGGCATGGCCGCGGGTTCAGAAGTCGGTGCAGCGACCGCCAACTTCCCAATCCCCATAGCGGGTCGGCTCGGGACCCTTGGGGCCGCCGATCTCGCGCGGGCGCTGCGGGGCGGGCGGCGCGCTATCGGGCGAAGCCGGCGGCGTCGGCGCCTGCGGCTTTGCGTCGTCGTGCAAATCCTCGCTCATCGCTACAATGTGGGTTGCCGCCGCGCGCACTCAACCGCATTGGGGGATGCAATTGCGAGGAACGCTGCGGCTCCGATCGGCGTTTACGAGCGACTGCGCCCCGCACGGGGCGAAGGCATAACCGAACGTTATGGGGCGAAGGCATAACCGAACGTTGATGTCTGCAATCCCCTCCGCGCGCCAGGTAGCGCTCGATTTGCTGGGTGCCGTGCTGCGGCGCAAGCACCCGCTCGACGATGCCATCGAGGACAGCACCACGATGGCCGAGTTGTCGGTGCGCGACCGCGCCTTTGCCCGGCTGCTGGTCGCGACCGTGTTGCGTCGGCTCGGCCAGATCGACGCGCTGATCGCGAGTTGCCTCAACGCGCCGCTGGCGGCCCGCGCGGCGACCGTCCACGATATCTTGAGGCTTGGCATCGCGCAGTTGCTGTTTCTGCGCACGCCGCCTCATGCGGCGGTCGCAACCAGCGTCGATCTTGCTCATCACCGCGGGTTCCTGTCGCACAAGGGCCTCGTCAACGCCGTGCTGCGGCGCTTGAGCGTCGAGGGTCCGGAGCGGATCGAGCGGCACAACCCCGGCCGGCTCAACACGCCGGACTGGCTATGGCGGTCATGGAGCCGCGCCTATGGCGAGGATCTCGCGCACGCGATCGCCACCGCGCACCTGAAGGAGGCGCCGCTCGACTTGACCCTGCGCACCGATGGCGGGGAATGGTGCGAGCAGCTTCACGCCAGGCGGCTGCCCACCGGCACCTTGCGGCGCGCCGCCGGCGGCTCGGTGATTGCCCTTCCCGGATATGCCGAGGGGGCTTGGTGGATTCAGGATGCGGCGGCGGCGCTTCCGGCGCGCCTGTTCGGGCCGGTCGCCGGCCTCGATGTCATCGATATGTGCGCGGCGCCCGGTGGGAAGACCGCGCAGCTCGCCGATGCCGGCGCACGAGTGACGGCGGTGGATCGATCGGCGCGCCGGCTCGAACGGCTGATCGGCAATCTGAAGCGCCTGGGACTGCCGGTGTCGGCGGTCGCGGCGGATGCGTTGAATTGGCGTCCGGCCCAGCCTGCCGACGCGGTGCTGCTCGACGCGCCGTGCACGGCGACCGGGGCCATCCGTCGCCATCCCGATGTCTTGCACCTGAAGCAGCCGGAGGATGTGAGCCGACTCTCCGCCGTACAGGAAAACCTGCTGCTGGCTGCGGTCGACATGCTGCGCCCAGGCGGGACGCTGGTCTATTGCACCTGTTCGCTCGAGCCCGAGGAGGGGCCGCGGCGGGTGGCCGCGCTATTGGAGGGCGGAGCACCGCTCGAACGCCGACCGCTCGATCCGGCCGAGATCGGCGTGCCCGCCGAATGGATCACGGCCGAAGGAGATCTGCGCACATTGCCGTGTCATTTCGGCGAGTACGACGGGGTTGACGGGTTCTATGGAGCGCGGCTGGTCAAGCGCGAGTAGGTAGATTTGGTCGCCGCTATTGCGCCCGTTGCTTCTCTGCGGGAGCACGGCTTGCGGCGCCCGCGTTTCCTTGTTACGAAACGGAATGGACTCCACCGCCGGGCAGATCTGCCGCCTCGCGGCGGGTTTAGCGCAACCCGCCGCAACGGCTGAATGCGCATGAAGTCCGCGCCGACCCGGCGTCATGGACAGCCCGGCGCGCGGCCATCGCCCGCGGCGGCGGAGATGCCCGACATCGCCATGCGGGCGCGGCGCGAAATCCTGCGAACGTTTGCCGCCCGGCCGCTCTATCGCCACACGCTGATCGGGCCGGTGCCGGCCGACGTGCAGTTGCGGGTCGGGGAGCGGTGGCCGGGCGACCCGAAGCGCGGCGCCGCCATCCTCGCGGGCGACATCGAGCTCGCCGGCGAACTGGTGCGCAATCCGTCGCCGGTATGGTTTCCGGCCGGCGTCGGCCCGGAATGGCTCGCCGCGTGGCACGGTTTTACCTGGCTAGCAGACCTCGTCAGCGTCGGCGCCAGCACCCGTGACGCGATCCGCGCACTGGTCCGCAGCTGGCTCGCGGAGAACGGTTCGTGGCATCCGGTGGCGTGGCGTTCCGATGTGCTGGCGACGCGCCTTGTCGCCTGGATCGTGCATCTCGACGAGATCGCCAGCCGCGACGCCGATCGGCCGCTGCGACGGGCGGTTCTGACCAGCCTCACCCGGCAGCTTCGCCACCTAGCGCGCACCGCGACGTGGGAGCTGACCGGCGCGGCACGGATTTGTGCCCTGAAAGGCCTGATCGTCGGGCTGATCGCCTTCGGCCGCTCCGAGCAGCGGATTACCCGCGCGCTGCGCGCCTTCGAGCGCGAACTGGCGCTGCAGATTCTGCCGGATGGCGGACATCTGTCGCGCAGCCCGTCGGCGCAGCTGGCGGTACTGCGCGACTTGATCGAGACGCGCGCGGCGTTGCGGGCGGGCCGCATCGAGGTGCCGCGCGCGTTGCAGGACGCGATCGAGCGGATGGCGCCGATGCTGCGGTTTTTCCGCCATGGCGATCGCCGGCTCGCGCTGTTCAACAACTCGGTCGAAGAGGACGCGGTACTGGTCGATCTCGTGCTCAGCCGGTCTGAGACCAAGGGGCGCGCGCCGAGCCAGGCTCCGCACAGCGGCTATCAGCGCCTGCAGGCCGGCAACAGCCTTGTCATCGTCGATACCGGCGACCCGCCGCCGCCCGGGTTCGACCGGCGGGCTCATGCCGGCGCCTTGTCGTTCGAATTGAGCCACGGGCGCGAGCGCATCATCGTCAATTGCGGCGGCTACCGCGGGATCAAGACGGCCTGGCAGCGGGTCACACGGGCGAGCGCGGCGCATTCGGTTCTCGTTGTCGGCGACACCAACGCGGTCGAAATCCGCGATGATGGCTCGCTCGGCAATACCCCGCACCCGGTGCGCTACGATCGCGCCGAGGAGGGCGGCCATCAATGGGTGGCGGCGAGCCACGACGGGTATCGCTCGCGCCTCGGCCTCGTCTATTCGCGCGAATTGTACCTTGCCGACGACGGCGAAGACCTCCGCGGTGAAGACAAGGTGACCGGCCGTTCGGGCGTCGATTTTGCCGTGCGGTTCCATCTTCATCCGGCGATCGAGGCGGCGCTGGCGGAGAATGGCGGCGGGGCGACATTGCGCCTGGGCAGCGGCTCGGTGTGGCTGCTGCGCGCCGCCGGCGCGGCGATGAGCCTTGGCGAAAGCATCTATCTTGGCTCGGGCGAAGCCAGGAAGACGCAGCAAGTGGTGTTGAGCGGCACCACCGGCCCGACCGGAGCGTTGGTGCGATGGGCGATCCAGCGCCAATCGGGCGGTTCCGGCCCGGCATAGGGCGCCGCATTCTGCGATGACGCTGCCGATCCTGCTCGCCGTGATCGTGCTCTGCACCGGGCTGGCCTCGGCGGTCGGCACCCGTGCCCTGATCCCGTTTCTGCGGTGGGGCCGGTTCGTGGACCAGCCGAACGAGCGGTCGTTGCACGCCGCGCCGACGCCGCGCGGCGGGGGCATCGTTCCGGTGTTCGCGATCCTTCTGGTCTGGATCTCGTTCGGCTATGCCGGATGGGCTCCGGCGGCGCGGCTTGCGATCCCGTTCGGCACGCTGGTGTTGACCGTGATTTCATGGCTCGATGACCGCGTCGGCGTGGCTATCGGCGGCCGGCTCGTCGTCCAGATCCTGGTGATCGGGCTGAGCATCTATACGGGCGTCCTGTCGCCGACGGTGTTCCAGCATTGCCTTCCTCCGGTGCTCGACCGCGCCGCGACGGCTTTGCTGTGGCTGTGGTTCGTCAATCTGTTCAATTTCATGGACGGCGCAGACGGGCTTGCCGGCAGCGAGGCGGCGACGATCGGCGCGGGCCTCACATTGGTGACAGCGGTCGGCGTCGCGTTCGACCCGGCGACCGCGGTTCTGGGCGCCGCAATAGCCGCCGCCGCGCTCGGCTTCCTGGTTTGGAACTGGGCGCCGGCGCGGGTCTTCATGGGCGATGCCGGCAGCGTACCGCTCGGCTATCTGCTCGGCTTTCTGTTGCTGCGGCTGGCCAGCGAGGGATGGTGGAAGGCCGCGCTGATCCTGCCGCTTTATTTCCTCGCCGATGCGACGATCACGTTGGTCCGGCGGGCCGTGCGCGGCGAGCGGGTATGGCAGGCGCACCGCGAGCATTTCTACCAGCGCGCGGTATTGCGCGGTCTCAGCCATGCCGGGTTGGTGCGCCGCGCGAGCCTCGCCAACATCGTCTTGATCGGCTGCGCCTGGGCGGCCGAGAACGGCTTCGGCCTGGGCGCGCTGGCAGCGGCGGTTGCAGTGGTCGCGATCCTGCTCGTCGCCCTGTCGCGGCCGCGCTATACCGGCGCCTGAGACATCTCGAAAGGCCGCGATGACTGCCTCGCCGCGCCCGATCCGCCGCGCCCTGATCTCCGTCAGCGACAAGACGGGGCTGGTGCCGTTTGCCCGCCAACTCGCGGCCCGGGGCATTGCGCTGGTGTCGACCGGGGGTACGGCGAGAGTGCTGGTCGAGGCGGGGATGGCGGTGACCGAGGTCGCCGCGGCGACCGGGTTTCCCGAGATGCTTGACGGCCGGGTCAAGACCCTGCATCCGGCGATCCACGGCGGGCTCCTGGCGCGGCGCGACCGCCCCGACCATCGCGCCGCACTGTCGGCCCACAACATCGCCGAGATCGACCTGCTGGTGGTCAACCTCTACCCGTTCGCCGAAACGGTGGCCGCGGGGGCCGGTTACGCCGAATGTATCGAGAATATCGATATCGGCGGCGTCGCCTTGCTCCGCGCCGGCGCCAAAAACCACGAATTCGTCACCGTGGTGACCGACCCGGCCGATTACGATCCCATTCTCGCAGAAATGGCGGCTCAGCACGGCGGGGTTGGCGACGCGATGCGGCGTCGTCTCGCGCACAAGGCGTTTGCCGCGACCGCTTCCTACGACGCAGCAATCGCCGCGTGGATGGCGCATGAGGAGGGGGGCGAATTCCCCGATACGCTGGTGCTTTCCGCCCGCCTTGCCGACCGCACCCGCTATGGCGAGAACCCGCACCAGCAGGGCGCGCTGTATCGCACGGGCGAGCGGCGCCCCGGCGTGGCCTCGGCGCGCCAGGTGCAGGGGCGGGAACTCTCGTACAACAATTACAGCGACGCCGACGCGGCATTCGAGGCGGTTTCCGAATTCGAGAACGCGCCGGCGGTGGTCATCGTCAAGCATGCCAATCCGTGCGGTGTCGCCACCGGGGCAAATTTGCATGAGGCCTGGGTGCGGGCATTGGCCTGCGACCCGGTCAGCGCCTTCGGCGGCATCGTCGCGGTCAACCGCGCGCTCGACGCCGAGACTGCCGCGGCGATCGCCGAATTGTTCGTCGAGGTCGTGATCGCGCCGGAGATCGAGCCGGCAGCGGCGGAACTGCTGGCGCCGCGCCGGGCCCTGCGCGTGCTGGCAACCGGCAGCATGCCCGACCCGAAGGCGCCGGGGTGGACATTGCGCTCGGTTTCGGGCGGGCTTCTGCTGCAGGGGCGCGATCGCCTCCGGGCGGCACCGGCGGACTTGAAGATCGTCACCAGGCGGGCGCCGACGGCGGCGGAGATCGCCGATCTGCTGTTCGCCGACATCGTCGCCAAGCATGTCAAGTCGAATGCGATCGTGTTCGCCAAGGATGGCGCCACGGTCGGGATCGGCGCCGGACAGCCGAGCCGTGTCGACAGCGTCAAGATCGCCGCCGCCAAGGCGGCCGAGTTCGGCCTGCCGATCCGCGGCTCGGTGCTCGCCTCCGATGCATTCTTTCCGTTCGCCGACGGGCTCGAAGCGGGCATTGCCGCCGGCATCACCGCGGCGATCCAACCGGGCGGCTCGCGCCGTGACGAGGAAGTCATCGCCGCCGCCGACAAGGCCGGGATCGCGATGGTCTTTTCCGGCCTCAGGCATTTCCGGCATTGACGGCAGGACGGCAAGGCGATTGCGAAGCCGGGCGAAAATCGCCATATCGGCGTTCGATTAGGTTGTCATCCCGGCAAAAACCGGGATCCATCTCTCCGCCGTTCGAGTGGTTGACGAATGGGTCCCGCCGTTCGCCGGGACGACACCGATAGGCCGAGGGAATCACATTCATGCCCGCCTTGCAGCCGGCTCGCGGCACGCAGGATTTGTTGCCCGAGACCGCGCGTCGCCACCGCATGGTCAGCGAAACCGCGCGCACGCTCGGCGAATTGTACGGCTTTGCCGAGATCGCCACGCCGATCTTCGAATTCACCGAGGTGTTTTCCCGGCCGATCGGCGAGCACACCGATATCGTCTCGAAGGAGATGTACACCTTCACCGACCGCGGCGGCGAAGAGCTGACGTTGCGGCCGGAAAACACCGCCGGGGTGGTGCGTGCGGTGCTGTCGAACGGGCTGACCCAGTCGACGCCGCTCAAATATTTCTATTCGGGGCCGATGTTCCGCTACGAGCGGCCGCAGCGCGGCCGCTTTCGCCAGTTTCACCAGATCGGCGTCGAAATTCTCGGCGCGGCCAGGGCTCAGGCCGATATCGAATGCATCGCGCTCGGCTGGCGCATCCTCAAGGCGCTCGACATCGCCAAGCATGTCGTGCTCGAGCTCAACACGCTCGGCGACCCGGAAAGCCGCGCCGCCTATCGCGACGCTCTGGTGTCGTATTTCTCGGCACATCACGCGCGACTCTCGGAAGACAGCCGCCGCCGGCTCGAACGCAACCCGCTGCGCATCCTCGATTCGAAAGACCCGGAGGATGTGCGCATCAACGCCGATGCGCCGCCGTTTGATGCCTACCTAAATCACGCATCGCGCGACTTCTTTGCGCATGTTCGCGACGGGCTCGGCCGCATCGGCATCGCCTATCGGCTCAACCCGCGCCTCGTCCGCGGCCTTGATTACTACACGCACACGGTATTCGAGTTCGTCACCACCGATCTCGGCGCGCAGGGCACGGTGCTGGCCGGCGGGCGCTACGATGGCTTGGTCGAGTTGATGGGCGGGCCGGCGATGCCTGGCGTCGGCTGGGCCGCCGGCATCGAACGGCTGGCCCTGCTGATCGCCGAGCCGCCAGGGCCGCCGCGCCCGGTGGCCCTGGTGCCGATCGGCGAGGCGGCCGAGGCGGCGGCGTTGACGCTCGCCGAGACCCTGCGCGATGCCGGCCTGGTCGTCGATCTTGGCTATTCGGGCAATGTGCAGCGCCGGATGCGGCGAGCCGACCGCATCGGCGCTCGGGCGGCGGTATTGCTCGGGGACGACGAGATTGCCGCCGGGGTCGCGACCTTGCGCGACCTCGACAGCGGTGCTCAGGCGGCCGTGCCGCTCGGCGAATTGCCGGCCCGCCTCAAGGCGCTGGTCTGAACATGGCCATGGAAGCCGCGCTCGAATCGCGCCTCGACCAGATCATCCGCCGCCGCGACGAGTTGCGCGATAGGCTCGCCGGCAGCGGCCTGTCGGGTGCCGAGTTCGCCAAGTTTTCTAAGGAATACAGCGAGCTGAGCCCGATCATCGAAGGCATCGAGGCGTTGCGCCGCGCCCGGACTGACCTGTCGGAAGCGGCAGAGGTGGCGGCAGGCGGCGACGACCCGGAGATGAAGGCGCTGGCCGAAGAGGAGATGCAGACTCTGCGCGCGCAGCTCCCCGAACTGGAAATGCGGGTCAAATTGTCGTTGCTGCCCAAAGATGAAGACGACGAGCGCAACGCGATCCTCGAAATCCGCGCCGGCACCGGCGGCGAGGAAGCGGCGTTGTTCGCCGCCGACCTGTTCCGCATGTACCAGCGCTATGCGGCGTTGCGCGGCTGGCGCTTCGAGCTCCTCGACCTCAGCGAAACCGGGATCGGCGGGTTCAAGGAGGCGACGGCCTCGATCACCGGCCGCGACGTCTTTGCCCGGCTCAAATTCGAAAGCGGCGTCCACCGCGTCCAGCGGGTGCCCGAGACCGAGGCGTCGGGCCGCATCCACACCTCGGCGGCGACCGTCGCGGTATTGCCCGAGGCGGAAGAGGTCGACATCAAGATCGACGACAAGGATCTGCGCATCGACGTGTTCCGCGCCTCGGGGCCCGGCGGGCAGTCGGTCAACACGACCGACAGCGCGGTCCGCATCACCCACCTGCCGACCGGGCTCGTCGTGATCCAGCAGGACGAGAAATCGCAGCACAAGAACAAGGCGCGGGCGATGAAGGTCTTGCGCGCGCGCCTTTACGAGCAGGAGCGCGAGGCGCGAGACGCCGCCCGTGCCGCCGACCGCAAGAGCCAGGTCGGCAGCGGCGACCGCTCGGAGCGCATCCGCACCTACAATTTCCCGCAGGGCCGGGTCACCGATCACCGCATCAACCTGACCCTCTACAAGATCGACAAGGTCATGAGCGGCGAGGCGCTCGACGAGATCATCGAGGCGATCCTTGCCGCCGACCGCGCCGCCCGTCTCGCCGCCGCGGCGTGAACGGCACCGTCACAATCGCCTCAATCATCGCCGAAGCGGCTGCAATGCTCGCGGCGTCCGGCTTCGACGAGCCGCGGCGGCGGGCGCGTCGGGTCGTCGCCGCAGCGCTCGACCTGTCGGCCTCCGAGGTGTTCGCCCACGCCGAGCGGACGCTGGCCGATGGCGAGCGGAACCGGGTTGCGGCCTTGCTCGCCCGCATTGCCGCGCATGAGCCGCTGAGCCGGGCACTCGGCCGGCGCGAGTTCTGGGGGCTTGAATTCGCCCTTTCGGCCGATGCTTTCGATCCGCGCCCCGAAACCGAGACCGTGGTCGAAGCAGTGTTGGCGCGGCTGGCCGAGAGGCGCCGCGACTACCGTATCCTCGATCTCGGCACCGGCAGCGGGTGCCTGTTGCTGGCGTTATTGTCCGAGCTGCCGGCGGCAACGGGGGTGGGGGTCGATCTTGCGCCGGGCGCAGCAAAAACCGCGGCGGCGAACGCCGCTACGCTCGGGCTTGCCGACCGCGCAGTCATCGTCGTCGGCAATTGGGCCGAGGCGATTGCCGGAAGGTTCGACGCCATCGTTGCCAACCCGCCCTATATCGCGACCGCGGCAATCGCCCAATTGCCGCGCGAGGTCAGGGAGCACGACCCGCGCCGGGCCCTGGATGGCGGGCCGGACGGGCTCGACCCGTATCGCGCGATCGCCGCCGACCTGCCGCGCTTGCTGGCGCCGGGCGGGGTGTTCGCCGCCGAGCTCGGCGCCGGGCAGGATGCGGCCGTCGCCGAAATCCTCGGCCGGCACGGGCTTTGCGTCGAAGCCTTGATCGGCGACCTCGCTGGAATCCCGCGCTGCATCGTCGCTCGCGGATGAAAGGTCGGCGAGAAAAAGATTGGAATGAACCGCGCTCGCCGCTAGGCTGACGTTATACGGGAGTCTGCGCAGCTGTGGCGGAGGCGCCGCCGATCACCGAAATCGAGCGGCGTGCGCGCGAGGTTCCTGCCGGACGATAGTCCGCTTTCGCTCCACCTCGACTAGATAGGGCCATGAGACCAGGACAAGGCAAACGCTCGCGCGGCCGCAATGGCAACAATCCCCATCATGGCAATCGCCCGCGGCCGCCGCACCGAATCCAGACCTTCGACAGCAACGGCCCCAACGTCAAAATACGCGGCAACGCCTATCAGGTCTTCGAGCGCTATGTAGCCCTGGCGCGCGAAGCGGCGTCGAGCGGCGACCGCATCGCCGCGGAAAACCTGTATCAGCATGCAGAGCATTATTTCCGTGTCATGAACGCGACCGGCGAGGGATACGGGCAAGGCCAGCCCCGGCCAATAACCCCGGCCGATCCGGAACTCGCCGTCGACGGCGATCCGCAGGCGCCGGAAGATGCGCAGATGCAGCCGATGCACGCGCCGGTGCCGCCGCCGGTGCCGCCCGAGGACGACCAGCCCCCGGGTTTTTGAGCCGCAACGGGTTCCTGGCGCCTCGATCTCCCAGCCGGCTTCGCCCGGGCTTTCCGCATAGCAGCACCCGCTCCCGGGACTGGCGCATCCGGGCAAGAGCGCCGATCGCCGGGTTGAGGCGGCCGAGTGCCACCTTATATCTAGCGTCGAAGGGCTGTGGCTTCTGCCTGATGGGGGTGCTGCGGCCGGTTCATCGGAGGCGCATCCCATGGAGCTCGAAAAATACACGGAGCGGTCGAAAGGGTTCGTCCAATCGGCCCAGAACCTGGCCTTGCGCAGCGGGCATCAGCGCCTGCTGCCGGAGCATCTGTTAAAGGTCCTGCTCGACGACAAGGAAGGTCTGTGCGGCAACCTGATCCGCGCTGCCGGCGGTGACCCGCAGACCGCATTGCAGGCCGTCGATGCCGAGCTGGCGCGACAGCCGCGGGTCGAGGGCAGCGGCGCCGGCCAGGTCTATCTATCGCCCGAACTGGCGCGCGTTCTCGACCAGGCCGAGAAGATCGCCGAGAAGGCCGGCGATTCCTACGTTACGGTCGAACGCATTCTGCTGGCGCTGGCGATGGCGAAAGAGCTGCCCGCCGGCAAGGCGCTGGCCGCAGCGCAGGTGACGCCGCAGAAGCTCAACGCCGCGATCGAGCAGGTACGCAAGGGGCGCAAGGCCGAAACGGCTTCGGCCGAGGAAGGTTATGACGCGCTGAAGAAATACGCCCGCGACCTGACCGCGGCCGCGCGTGAGGGCAAGCTCGACCCGGTTATCGGCCGCGATGAGGAAATCCGCCGCACGATCCAGGTATTGTCGCGGCGGACCAAGAACAATCCGGTCCTGATCGGCGAGCCCGGGGTCGGCAAGACCGCGATCGTCGAGGGCCTGGCATTGCGCATCGTCAATGGCGATGTGCCCGAAGGCCTGAAGAACAAGCGCCTCTTGGCGCTCGACCTCGGCGCGCTGGTTGCCGGCGCCAAATACCGCGGCGAGTTCGAGGAGCGGTTGAAGGCGGTGCTGGCCGAGATCACGGCCGCCGCGGGCGAGATCATCGTGTTCATCGACGAGTTGCACACGCTGGTCGGTGCCGGCAAGGCGGAGGGGGCGATGGACGCCTCCAACATGCTGAAGCCGGCCCTGGCGCGCGGCGAACTGCATTGCGTCGGAGCCACGACGCTCGACGAATACAGGAAGCACATCGAAAAGGATGCGGCGCTGGCGCGGCGCTTCCAGCCGGTCTTCGTCACCGAGCCCTCGGTCGCAGACACGATCTCGATCCTGCGCGGCATCAAGGAAAAATACGAACTTCACCACGGCGTCAGGATCACCGACGGGGCGCTCGTCGCCGCCGCGACCTTGTCGAACCGCTATATCAGCGACCGCTTTCTGCCCGACAAGGCGATCGACCTGATGGACGAGGCGGCGTCGCGGCTGCGCATGGAGGTCGATTCGAAGCCGGAGGAGATCGACGAGGTCGACCGCCGCGTGATCCAGCTCAAGATCGAGCGCGAGGCGCTGAAAAAGGAAAACGATGCCGCCTCGCGCGACCGGCTCGACAAATTGGTCAAGGAACTGGAGGAGCTCGAACAGCGCTCGACCGAATTGACCGCGCAATGGCAGGCCGAGAAGAACAAGCTCGCCGGCGCGCAGAAACTGAAGGAACAGCTCGACCAGGCCCGCGCCGAGCTCGACATCGCGCAGCGCCGCGGCGATTGGAGCCGGGCCGGCGAACTCACCTATGGCGTCATTCCCGGGCTTGAGCGCCAGCTCAAGGAGGCCGAAGGCGCGGAGGCCGGGCGGATGCTGGAAGAGGCGGTGACGCCCGAGCATATCGCCGCGGTCGTCTCGCGCTGGACCGGCATCCCGGTCGACAAGATGCTGTCGGGCGAGCGCGAGAAGCTGCTCGACATGGAAAAAAATCTGGAGCGGCGCGTCGTCGGCCAGCACGAGGCGGTGGTCGCGGTGTCGAATGCGATCCGCCGCGCCCGCGCGGGGTTGCAGGACCCCAACCGGCCGATCGGCTCGTTCCTGTTCCTGGGGCCGACCGGCGTCGGCAAGACCGAATTGACCAAGGCGCTCGCCGAGTTCCTGTTCGACGACGAAGGCGCGATGGTGCGCATCGACATGTCGGAATACATGGAGAAGCATGCGGTTTCGCGCCTCATCGGCGCGCCGCCGGGCTATGTCGGCTATGACGAGGGCGGCGCCTTGACCGAGGCGGTGCGGCGGCGGCCGTACCAGGTGGTCCTGTTCGACGAGGTCGAAAAGGCCCACCCCGACGTGTTCAACGTCTTGCTTCAGGTGCTCGACGACGGCCGGCTGACCGACGGCCAGGGGCGCACGGTCGATTTCCGCAACACATTGATCGTGCTGACCTCGAACCTCGGCAGCGACGCGCTGGCGAGCCTCCCCGACGGCGCCGACATCGAGAGCGCGCGGGCGGCGGTGATGGCGGCGGTGCGGGCGGCGTTCCGACCCGAGTTCCTCAACCGGCTCGACGAGATCCTGCTGTTCCGGCGGCTGTCGCGGGGTGACATGAAGGGCATCGTCGCGATCCAGCTCGAACGCCTGAAGCGGCTATTGGCCGACCGCAAGGTTTCGCTCGAGATCGACGCGCCGGCCTCCGACTGGCTCGCCAATGCCGGCTACGACCCGGTCTACGGCGCGCGGCCGTTGAAGCGGGTGATCCAGCGCGAATTGCAGAACCCGCTCGCCCAGCAAATCCTCGAAGGGCGCATACCGGACGGTGCCACCGTCACGATCACGGCGAGCCCGCTCGGCCTGGCGATCGGCGAGGTCGCACCGGCCGAAGCGGCGTAGCACCGGCCGCTACGGCGCGATCCCCAGCCCGCCGCGCAGATCCGCAAGCACCTGGTCGCGGCTGCGGGTCTGCCAGCGGCGGCGCCGGCCGATCGGCTCGTTCTCGATCTCGGGGTAGACCTTCAGCGCCACGAAAACCGGGCCGGGCCGGGCGAAAATCCCGGCGATCTCGCCCGACAGGTCGCCGATCTCGGTAAAGGCGTAGGCGCGGGGATAGCCGGCGCCGAGCGCGATCTTGTCGTAGGCCACGTTCTTCGCGTTTGGCACCGGCTGGCCGCCGGTGGTCGCATAGACCTCGTTGTCGAGCAGGAAGTGATAGAAATTGGCCGGCGCCTGCTCGGCGATCGTGGCAAGGATGCCGAGGCTCATCAGGATGTCGCCCTCGGAATCGAACAAGACGACCCGCCGCTGCGGCTGCGCCAAAGCGAGGCCGAGCGCAAACCCGGCATGGCCGCCCATCGCCGGGTCGCCGAGCGGCACGTCGAGATTTTCCCGCGTCGTCAGGTCCTTCCAATAGCGCCCGCCGCGGCCGGGCACGACGATCGCGTCGCCGCGATGCGGGCGGAACACTTGCAACGCTTCGGCGATGCGCATCATTGGAGATCTCCCAGGTCCGCTTCCGTCCCAGCCGCATGCGGGCGGAACAGAAGCGCTCCCATTAAATTATCGGTTGAACCCGTGGTACTCGTCG
>JASHNY010000115.1 GCA_030041385.1 Alphaproteobacteria bacterium | reverse complement strand
GTCACCGGCGAGATCAAAGTCCGTGACGAAGGCTGGAGTTGGTCGTGCTTTTTCGGCGGCGTATTCGGGGCGCCCTTGTTCCGCCGCGGGCTGCATGTGTGGGGCGCAGCCGTGCTGGTCTTCGACATCACCGTCCTGATCGTCGAATGCATCCCCGGCAGCAAGGCCGCGAGCCTTTACGCCTGGATGTCGGCGATGGCGATCGCGGCGAGCCTGTTTTTCGGCATGAAGGCCAACCAGATGGCCACCCAGCGTGATCTCGACCACGGCTGGGAATTCACCGACCGCAAGCAGCAGTGGTTCAACTAAGCTCACGCGACCGCTGCGGCGGTTGACAGGCGCGGGTGGGCCGCGCTTGCATCGGCGGGCCGTTCCATCGCCCGAAAGGGACCGCCATGGCCACCGCCCGGCACAAGATGCCGCCCGAGATCGCCGCGCTCTCGCTCGATGAGGTAGCCCGGCGCCATATCGGCCGCTTTCGCGACAAGATTCCCGATTGGGAAGCCTTCGAGGACGCCAAGATCGACGGCTATCGCCGCGCCCAGCACCGCTTCATCGGCGCCGGCGGCTCGGGCAAGCACGACGACCCGAGCGTGATCCCGGCGCGCGGCTTCACGCTCAGTGTCATGCTGGTGCCGCCGGGCCAGGGCAACGCCGCGCACACGCACGAGGTCGAAGAGGTGTTCTTCGTCCTCCAGGGCGCTCTCACCGTGTTCATCGAGGACGAGGCCGGCACCCGGCTGTCGCGCCAGCTCGGCCCGTGGGAATGCATCGCCTGCCCGCCCGGGGTCATCCACGGCTACCAGAACGACAGCCTTGAACCGGTCTATTTCCAGGTCATGCTCGGCCGCGGACGCCCCGAGGCGATGGGCTATGCCGACGACGAATTGTTCCGCCGCCGCGAGGCGCATCTGGGCCGCTAAAGGAGAACGAGCACATGGCAGTCGTCGAAACCGAAACTCACGGCCAGATCCTGATCGTGCGGATGAACCGGCCGGAGAGCCTCAACGCGCTCAACCACGAGATGCGCACCTTGCTGGCCGAGACCTGGACCGAGTTCCGCCGCAGCGATGCGCTCGAAGTGGCGATCTTTACCGGCACCGGCCGCGGCTTCTGCGCCGGCGAGGACATGAAGCAATCGCTGGCAGACGGCGCGCCCGGCGGGCGGCGGCCGGCGATCGAAGACCCGTTCATGTCGGGGACGCTCGAAAAGCCGGTCATCGCCGCGGTCAACGGCTATGCGATGGGCGGCGGCTTCATGCTGGTCGAGCGGACCGATCTGCGCGTCGCCGCCAAGGGCGCGATCTTCGAGGTGTCCGAGGCCAAGCGCTGGCTGCTCGGCGGCTACAATCATGGCCACATCGCCAACCTGCCCTACCCGATCGCGATGGAGATGGCGCTCGGCTTCCGCTTCACCGCCGAGCGCTTCTACGACATCGGCTTCATCAACCGGCTGGTCGAGCCCGACCAGCTGATCCCCGAGGCGATGAAGATGGCCGAGCACCTCTTGACCCTGCCCCCGGCGTCGCGGGTCAATACGGTCCACATGATGCGCCAGATGCGGCCGGCGCCGAACGCGGACCAGCAGCGCCTCGCCGCGGCCCTGCACGAGCACGGCGCCAAGAGCGACCTGATGGAGTCTCGCGCGGCCTTCGCCGAAAAGCGCAAGCCCAACTTCAAGGGCTGGGACGACCCCGCCGACCGCCACCGCCTGCCGACGCTGGAGTCGGTGAAGAGGTAGCGCTGCGGAGGCGGTGCGATGACGCTGCTCTCCGGCTTTCGCGTCGTGCAATTGGGCGATGGGCTCGCCGCGGCGGTGTGCGGGCGGCTGTTTGCCGATATCGGGGCGTCCGTCACCTGCATCGGCCCGGATCGATCGACATCGCTGGCTCGATATCTAAACCATGACAAGATCATGGCCAACGATGCTGACGGTGAGGATGAATTTGCCGTTGCCGATTTGATCGTCTGCGAGGGCGGCCCGGCGGGGTTGCGCGCGCGCGGCCACGATGTGGCCAGTTTGCGCCGGGCGAACGCGACGGCGGCGATCGCGCTGATCTCGCCGTTCGGCCAGACCGGCCCCAGGGCGGACGACCCCGCGAGCGACCTGACGCTGATGTTCGACAGCGGCATCGCGCGGCTGCTGACCGGCCAGGTCGACGATCTGGCCGAGGCGCCGATCCGCCCGGTCGGCGAGCAGTCCTCCTTTATCGGCGGATTGGCCGCCGCCTGTGCCGGCATGCATGCGGCGCTCTCTGGCGCGCATGGCGCGGTCATCGACGTGTCGATCGAGGAAGCGCTGGCGACGATGGCGGCCGGCGAATTGGCGCGGGTCGGGCTCGGCGGCAAAAACCGCCCGCGCAAGCGGGCCGGCGACGGCAACGGCGCGACGGTGACGATCCTGCCGGCGCGCGACGGGTTTGTCGCGATCTCGCCGCGCGAGGAGCGGCAATGGGCGGCCTGGCTCGGGGTCATGGGCTCGCCGGATTGGGGAAACGACCCGCGCTTCGCAACCAAGCCCGACCGGGTCGCCAACTGGGATGCGTTGCACGCGCTGATGTCGGCATGGAGCCGGCAATACGACAAGCAGTGGATCGCCGACCGCGCGCAAGAGGCGCATGTGCCGAGCTTTCCATTGCGCGAGCCGGCCGAGCAGCTGGCCTCGCCCCAACTCGCGCACCGCAGGTTCTACCGTGCGGTCGCCCTCGACGGCCGAACCGTGCAGGCGCCCGGCCCGCCGTTCGGAGTCACAGTGGCCCCCGGCAATCCGCCGGCGCCGATGGCGGGCGGCGCATTGCCGCTCGCCGGCATCCGCGTGCTCGATTTCAGCTGGGTCATCGCCGGGCCGACGACGACGCGCCATCTCGCCGCGATGGGCGCCGAAATCATCAAGGTCGAGGCGCCGGGCGGCGGCGATCCCGGCCGCGCCTCCGACCTTCACACCGTGCTGGGCCAGGGCAAGCGCGGCATCGTGCTCGATCTCAAAAAGCCCGAGGCGGCCGCGGTGGCGCGGGCGCTCGCCGCCCAATCCGACGTGCTGATCGAGAATTTCGCGACCGGGGTCATGGACCGGCTCGGCCTTGGCGCCGAGGCCTTGCGCGCGGTCAATCCCGGCCTTGTGTACGTCTCGGCCTCCGGGCTCGGGCGCACCGGGCCGGAGGCGCGCGCGGTCGCCTATGGCACGCTATTGCAATGCTATGCCGGGTTTGCCGGGCTCAACCGCCACCCGGGCATGCAGCCGCGCGTCGGGTTTGCCTGGCTCGACCCGATGTGCGGGTTGATGCTGCCCTTCGCGACCGCCGCAGCGCTGTGGCGGCGGGCGCGCGACGGCGGCGTCGC
>JASHNY010000136.1 GCA_030041385.1 Alphaproteobacteria bacterium | reverse complement strand
CACCGGCGCTGGTGGCGGCGCGGGGACGGCGGCGGGCGGCTCGGTGTCGAACCCGACGATCGTCACCCCGCCCGGGGCATCCGTCCACTCGGCGGCCGGCGCGAGGCGCTCCGCCGGGGTGGCGGCACGGCCGGGCGCCGACCTCGCCGGAAACCGGATCGGCTGCCGCCTGTCGGGCGAGGCCATCACGGCTCCCGCATCGACTCGTCGAACCCGCGCACGACGCCGCGCATCATGTACATGAACAGGGAGCGGGTGCCGACACGGATGTCGCCTTGCAGGGTCATGCCCGGCACCAGGTGAAAGCCGGGCGGCACGTGCTTCAGCGCCACGTCGGTCAACGCCACCCGCACCCGGTAATAGGGCGCGACCGTATTGCCGTTGTCGTCGGTGGTGAACGAGCCGTCGCTGATCGAGCGCACCGTGCCGGTGGCGGTGCCGTGCTCGACGAAGTTGAACGGGTCGAGCTTCACCCTGACCGTGTCGCCGGTGCGGATGAAGCCGATATCGCGATCGGAAATGTGCAACTCGGCTTCGAGCGGCGATTTGAGCGGGGCCAGGTAAACCAGCGGATCACCCTGGTTGATGATCGAGTGCACCGACAGTTTGGCGAGCTTCAGTACCATGCCGTTCTGGGGCGCGACGATGCGCACCTGGTCCTGATGCTTGGCCGCCTTGGCGAGGTCCTGGATTGCGGCGTCGTACTGGTTCTGCGCCGTCACCAGCTCCTGGGTGACCTGGCCGAACCACTGCTGGACGAAGGCGTTGCGGGTCGCCACGGTGGCGTCGAGCTGGTGCTGGGCCTCGGCCGCGGAATTGCGGTCGAATTCGAGCTCGCGCATGATCTCGACCTTCTGGTCGGCCGCCGACAGCAGATTGAGCCGGCTGCCGAGCTGGGCCGCGGCCAGCAGCGCACGCATGTGCTCGACCTGGCCGGCGATCTGGGAGCGGTCGCCATAGCGCGCGGCATCGGTCTGGAATTTGGTGATCGTCGCCTTGGTCTGGGCGATCTGCTGGTCGTAGGATTGCAGCTGCGCATCGAACTGCGCCTTGCGCTGCAGATAAAGCTCGCGCTGCATCGCCACGTAGCCGGCGAGGCCCGGGGTCGAACTCGGCGCCATGGCGAAGGGCTGCTGCGACAGCTCGGCCTTGCAGCGGCCGATCTCGGCTTCGAGGCTGGCGATCTGCGCCTGCAACTGCCCGACATTGGCCTTGGCGAAGGTTGGATCGAGCGTCGCCAGAAGCTGCCCGCGCTTGACCAGGTCGCCGTCCTTCACATCGAGCGTCTTGATGATCGACTGGTCGAGCGCGCCGAGCACGATGGTCGGCTCGACCGTGACGATTTGGCCCGACACCGAGCTGATCACGCGATCGACGCGCATGACCAGGGCGACGATCAGCATCGCCACGAACATGCCGGCCAATACCAGCAATGTGACCCGCGCCTGGACGGGATCGGGGCCTTCGAGCAGCTCGGCGGTCTCGGACTGGTAGAGCCGGATTTCCCGCTCCGGCTCGAGCCTATTCGCTGCCGGCCTGGCGGAAAGGAATGACTTCATGCGGGGATCGGGGCTGGGCCAAATGCCGGTGCTGCTGGTACCAGAGATTGCTGTAGATGTCGCAGCGCTCGATCAGCTCGTCGTGCCGCCCGATGTCGTAGACCGCGCCGCGTTCGAGCACGAGGATCGCGTCGGCCGGCACCAGCATCGACAGGCGGTGCGAGATGATGATCAGCGTGCGGTCCCTGCCGATACGCGCGAGGTTGGCGTTGACGATCGCTTCGCTTTCGGCGTCGAGCGCGCTGGTCGCCTCGTCGAGGATCAGGATGCGCGGGTTGGTGATCAAGGCCCGGGCGATCGCCAGGCGCTGGCGCTGCCCGCCCGACAAATTCGCCGAGCCTTCGTAGATGTAGGTTTCATAGCCGCGCGGCAGGCGCTCGATGAATTCCTCGGCGCCGGCGAGCCGCGCCGCAACGACCACTTCCTCGAACGTCGCATCCGGCTTTCCCGCCGAAATCGTCTCGCGGATCGTGCCGCGAAACAGGAAATTCTCCTGCAATACGACCCCGAGATTCGAGCGCAGATGGTCGACGTCGTATTCGCGCAGGTCGATCCCGTCGATCTTGATCAGCCCCTCGTAATTGCTGTGCAGCGACTGCAGCAGCCGGGTCACGGTGGTCTTGCCCGAGCCGCTGCGCCCCATGATGCCGAACACTGCGCCCTGCGGGATTTCGAACGAGACGCGGTCGAGCGCCGGCGCGGTCGTGCCCTGATAGCGGAAGCGCACCTGGGCAAACTCGACCTTGCCGCGGATCGGCGTGCGCACCCCGGCGGCGGCGCGGCCCTCCTCCGGCGGCTGGTTGACCAGCTTGGCGATCACCGCGGCGGCGAGCCGCACCTCGTCGTATTCGGTGATCAATTGCGACAATTGGATCAGCGGGGTAACGACGCGCTGGGTCAGCATCATGAAGGCGACCAGCGCGCCGACATACATCTCCTCCTTGGTCGAGATCGCGAGATAGACCGCGAGCGCGAACACCCCGCTCGTCATCACCCGTTCGAGCGGCACGACGACGCTGTGGATCATGTTGCCGAGGCGGCCTTCCTCGAAGCGCAGCCGCGCCGCCTTGGCCACCTGCACGTCCCAGTCGTGCCGGCGGCGGGCGTCGAGCGCCATGACCTTGACCGTGCGGATGCCGTGCAGGGTTTCGACCAGAAACGAGCTTTTTTCGCCCTCGGCCGCGAACACCGCGGTGCTTTTTGCCCGCAAGGCCGGCAATCTGAGGATGATCCACAGGCAGATCAGCGCGCAGAAGGCGAGCACGAAGCCGGTCAACAGCGGGCTGAAAAAGAACATGATCGGCAGGAACACGAACAGGACGAGCGAATCGAGCACGCTGCCGAACATCTGCCCGGTCAGGAAATTGCGGATTTTGTAGAATTCGCTGATGTCGCGGGTGATCTCGCCGACCGGGTTGCGCTCGAAGAAATCGATCGGCAGGGAGAGGACCTTGTCGAACATG
This sequence comes from Alphaproteobacteria bacterium, assembly GCA_030041385.1. Lineage (GTDB taxonomy): Bacteria > Pseudomonadota > Alphaproteobacteria > ATCC43930 > CGMCC-115725 > DATARH01. The sequence continues at coordinate 19,686 of JASHNY010000136.1, read as the reverse complement.
AAGGTCGACAATTTGGCATCGACGCGCTGGCTCAGATACAGCACCAGGTAGCGGCGCAGATAGCCGAAACCGGTCTCGAACGCGACCAGCACCGCCATCGCGACGCACAATACCGCCAGCGTGTCGAGGCTGCCGTAATAGAGCACCCGGTCGATCAACAGGCGCCAGAACATGATCGGCGCCACCGCCAGCAGGCTCAGCGCGACCGCGGCGATCGAGACATCGCGGGCGATGCGGCGGTCGCGCAGCAACTGGCCGGCGATCAGCCGCCATCCGAAAGGCTGGTCCTCGTCGCGGATGCGGTAATCGCGCTTGACGAGGATCACCTCGCCGGTCCACGCGGCGGCGAAACGCGCCTCATCGACGACGAGCGGCGCGTCTTCGCCGGCGTTCGGGTCCTGCAATGAGACGTGCGGCGGCTGGGCGCGCAGATCGACATGCCGCAACACCATCGCCTCGCCGTTGTGCAGCAGGACGATCGCCGGCAATACCTTGTCGAGGCTGGCGAGGTCGTTCCATTCGAGCCGGGTGAGGCTGGCGCGCAAGCCCGAGGCGGCGGCGATGTTCAGCAGCTGGCCGACCGATGGCATGCCCGGTTGGAGCAGATGGTCGTGGACCAGCTGCGCCACGGTCAGGTGAATGCCGCGATGCCGCGCCGCGATGACCAGCGCGCCGAGCAGCGAGTTTCCCGCGGCCGTGGGCGCGGCGGCCGACGGCGCGGCCGGGGCCGCTCGCGGCACGATCTCTGCCATTATCGCCTTCCCCTGGCCGGCGCCGGTAGCGTCGATCCGCGCGTCCGCGCCGCCCCCATCACGGTTCGGCCGAAACGTCGCTGACAAAGCGGTAGCCGCGCCGGAACTCTGTCTTGATCAAATCGCGCGCCGCCTCGCCGATCGAGGCGAGCTTGTTGCGCAGCCGGTTGACGACCACGTCGATGGCCCGGTCGGTGGCCGGGCGATGCCGCCCATAGAGCGCCTCGGCCAAGGCCAGCCGCGTGTGCACCTGCCACGGCCGCGCGACCAGCTGCGCCAGCAGCCGGCATTCCGCCGTGGTCAGATGCGCGCGGGCGCTGCCGGGGCCGGTCACCAGATTATGCTGCGGAATGAAATTCATCCCGGCGAAGGCAAAGGTCGTGCCGTTGCGGTGCGGCGCCGCCGGCGGCTGCGCGACCCGCACGATCTGCTGCAGCGCCTGGTTCAGCGCAACGATCTCGACCGGCGCCGCGATGCAATCGGCCGCTCCGGCGCTGCGATAATCGCGGACGGAATGCGCGTCGCGCTCGCAAACCACCAGGATCGGCACCGAGGATTGCCGGCGAATGCGGCGAATCGTGTCGACGCCGTTGCCGTTGGCCTTGGTCAGGTCGAGCACGACGACATCAGGCCGGGAATCGCGCAGCAGGTCGAAAAACCGGTCTTCGATCGCATGGGTATCGAGTGCCGCGGGATCGTAGCTTAGATCGCCGCCGGGGATGGAAAGGTCCTGACGGGCGACGACGATCGTTGTGGCTGTCGGCATCGCCGCAGCCCTAAAGCCGCCGACGCGGCATCGTCTTGCGCCCGCACGGCGCCAGACGGTCCACAGGTAGAAGAGCGGCACACATGATCGACCGAGGGGAATGCCGTCCGGAAACCGGCAAACTTTTGCTACAATTCTCGGTGTTTTGCAAAAACTCTATGGTTAAAAATCGCGCGCCGCGGCGGCTCGGGCGTTCTTAATGCGCGGCCGTCGGCACGCCGGCGGCCGCTTTGTCCGCGGCCGGCGCCAGGCGCCGCGTCAGGCGCTTCAGCAATCCGAGATAGGCGGGCAGGCAGACGGTCTCGAGATCGTAGCGGTCGATCACGGTCTGTCGCGCGGCGCTGCGCATTGTCGCATGGCGTTCCGGGTGCGACAGCGCCTCGGCGACGCGCTCGACCAGCGCCTCGGTGTCGAAGAAATCGATGAGGCAGGCGTTTTCGCCGTCGGTAGCGACTTCCTCTACCGGCGGCGTGCGTGAGGCGACGATGAGGCTGCCTGTCGCCATCGCTTCGAGAAACGACCACGACAGCACGAACGGGTAGGTCAGATACACGTGGACCGACGAGATCTGCAATACCGCCAGGTATTGCGCATAGGGGATGGTGCCGAGAAAGTGGATGCGGCCGAGGTCGAGGCGGCCGTCGAGCTCGGCCAGCAGCTGCTCGCGCCAGGTGGGCGCCAGCGTCGGCCGGCGGCCGTAGCTGACGTCGTCGCCGCCGACGATCAGGACGCGGGCCTGCGGACAGCGCCGCAGCAGCCCGGGGAGCGCGCGCGTGAATACGTGAAACCCGCGATACGGCTCCAGGTTGCGCGCGCAATAGGTGACCACCTGGTCGCGGCACGACAGGCTCGGCCCGCCGCGCAGCCACACCCGCGCATGCGGGTCGGGGCGCACGGCGACAGTGTCGATGCCCTCGTGGATCACGCTCAGCTGGCGGCGATAGCGGCGCGGGTATTGCCGGCGCTGCCATTCGGTCGGCGTCTGGCCCCAATCGGCGGCTTCGAGGCCGAGCAGGTTGACGGCGTTGCGGGTGCGCACCCGCATCGCATCGGCCGGCGCCGGCGGGAATTCCGGGTCGAAATCGAGATCGACGCCGGACGTGCGATAGAAGAATTCGAAATAGCCGAGCAATGGCACGTTCGGCCAGCAATCCTTGACATAGAGGGTTTCGCCCCAGCCGTTATGGCCGATCACCATGTCGGGCCGGAACCCTTCGCGCTTGAGGCCGTCGCAGACTTGCGCCACGGCCAGCGCGTTGTCGATCGCGGCTTCGAAATCGCGCACGAACGGATGCGCGTGCGACGCGCGCCGGGCGGGCCGGTAGACGATCTTGCGCACCCGGTCGAGCCGGCGCTGCGCTTGCTGGGTGATGAACACGACATTGTCGCCGGCATCGGCGAAATGCCGCGCGACATGAACGTATTGCGCCGGGAAATTCTGGTGGATGAAGAGCCAGTTCATCGCCGGGCCGGGAAATGGGCGCAGGCGTTCAGGGCAGCGGCTTGTACGCCCGCGCCCACAGGTCGAACCCCGAACGGTTCAGCCTGATCTCGGCAAACCCGGCCTCGCTCAGCAGCCGGTGCAGCGTCGTCGCGGTAAACCCGGTCTTGTGGGCCATGTGGGTGCGGCCCTGCGCCAGCGAGGCGGCGTGCCCGAAGATCATGTCGAGCGGGGTGATCGGCCCGCTCGGCGAGCGGTAGGCCTCGTCTTCGAGCGCGTCGCCGGCGACCAGTTCGGCGACCCGCTGCAAATCCGGCAGGGTCACCAGCAACAGCCCGTGCGGCCGCAGCACGCGCAGAAATTCGCGCAGCGCCAGCGGCACCTCGTGCCGGTACAGGTGCTCCAGATTGTGCGACGACCACACGGCATCGACCGATCCGCTGGCGACCGGGCTCATCTCGGTGATCGAGCAGCAGATGTCGGGCTTTACCGCCGGGTCGATGTCGAGCCTCAGCTCGCGCCAGTTGCCGGTCTGGAAATACGGGTGCAATCGCTGCCGCAGCGGATAGCCGCAGCCGACGTTGAGGACAAGCTGCTCGCGGTCCGCCGTCGCCGGGATCGCCCGGCCCGGCTCCGGCGCGGCGAAGCCGGACGCCTCCTCGCGCGACGCTGTTGTGGCCATCGGCTCCCGCACCTTCGCCGCGCTAGCCGGGCTCGCGCGCGATCACGCGCAGGTCGATCGCCTCCAGCGGGTCGTCGAAGATCGCCGGCCGGCACGGCTCGCCGTTGCGCTGCGGCCCGCTGACGCCGCTGTCGAAAAACGCCCCCTGGTAGATCACATCGAAGCGGTCGCGCAGTTGCGGTGCGAGGCGGACGGCAAACCCGGTCAACGGCAGGCCGCGGCCGCGCGTGCCGCACAGCCTGGCGTCGCTGACCCAGGGCGTCTCCTGGCCGTTCGGGCCAAACGCCTTGTATTCGATGTCCGCGGGTGCGAGCCCTTCGAGCGGGCGAACGCTGAACGCCTCGATCCGCCGACGCCCGCCGCGGGTGCCCACCCATCCCGCGGCGACGAAGCGGCGGTCGCCTTCGCGCTCGATATGCAGAACCACCTCGCTGCGCAATTCGCGCCCGAACCCCGTCCCCGGCAGCGCCGCGGGGACGGGGGCGATGCCGGTTGCGGCCGCGGCCCCGCGCGCCGGGGCATCGAGCCGGTTGATCTCGACCGCCGCCGCCTCGACCGCGCCCGGCGGGCCATAGGTGGTCAGCAGTACGACCCCGCCGCCCGGCGGCGACTTGACCACGGCGACGCTGCCGGCCGTGTCGAGCCAATCGCTCCGCTCGCCGGACCCGGCGACGAGCTCGACCGGATCGTGCTCGTCCGACGGCGGCGTGCCGATCTGGACCGCTGGAAAGCGAAGGCCCGCGCTGCCGCCGGGCCGCGCGCCGCCGGGCGCGAGGCGCAGGGCGTAGAGGCCTTCACCGAGCACAACCAGGCGTGCCGCCGCGCCGATCTCGCTCGCTGCGGCTGTGGCCGTCCGGATGTCCGCCGCCGCCTGTCGCCCTCTCACCCGCACTACCCCCCCTGCGTCGAGCCGTGGCGAAATGTCATGGTCGCCGGCGCGGCGGGCCGCATCTTACGGCGTCGTGCGGCCCGATCCAGTCATATCGCGACCGGCGGCGCACCGGGGCCGACGCCCGTCGCGGCCGGCGGTGCTTGACCCCGAGGGCGCTGGTCTTACATGTGAGCCTCGGCTAGGCTGGCCGGGCAGATTGGCTTTCCGCGAAACATGGCTTCCGCTCCAGACGATACCGCGTGGCATGGCACGACGATCCTGTGCGTGCGCAAGGCCGGGACCGTTGTGGTGGCGGGGGACGGCCAGGTCACGCTGGGCCAGACCGTGCTCAAGGCCAATGCCAGGAAGGTGCGCCGGCTCGGCGGCGGCGCGGTCATCGCCGGGTTCGCCGGGGCGACCGCCGATGCCTTCGCCCTGTTCGAGCGGCTCGAAGGCAAGCTCGAACAGTATTCGGGCCAGCTCGCCCGCGCTTGCGTCGAACTGGCCAAGGATTGGCGCACCGACCGCTATCTGCGCCGGCTCGAGGCGATGATGGCGGTCGCCGACGCCAACGTCTCCCTGATCCTCAGCGGCACCGGCGACGTGCTGGAACCGGAGGATGGGCTGATCGGCATCGGCTCGGGCGGCGGCTATGCGCTGGCGGCGGCGCGCGCGCTGATCGGGGTCGACGGGCTCGACGCCGAGACCGTCGCGCGGCGGGCGATGGCGATCGCCGCAGCGATCTGCATTTACACCAACGACAACGTCACCCTCGAAAAATTGCCGCTGTGACTCCGCCGGCCGTCATTGCGTGGACCCCGGGACGGCCGCCCTGCGGGCGTATGGGGGACGACGCAATCTCGACCGCACCAGCCTCCGCCGCCTCCGGGGTCGCTTCCCTTCGCTCGCATTGACCGCGAAATTGGATTGGCATGAACTCCTTCAGCCCGCGCGAGATCGTTTCTGAACTCGACCGGTTCATCGTCGGCCAGGACGACGCCAAGCGCGCCGTCGCGATTGCACTCAGGAACCGCTGGCGCCGCCAGCAGCTCGACCCCGCCTTGCGCGAGGAGGTCCTGCCCAAGAACATCCTGATGATCGGACCGACCGGCTGCGGCAAGACCGAGATCGCCCGGCGCCTGGCGCGCCTGGCGCAGGCGCCGTTTCTGAAGGTCGAGGCGACCAAGTTCACCGAGGTCGGCTATGTCGGCCGCGATGTCGAGCAGATCGCCCGCGACCTGGTCGAGGTTTCGATCAGCATGACCCGCGAGCGCCTCGGCAAGGATGTCGCCGCCAAGGCCGAGCTGGCCGCCGAAGAGCGCGTGCTCGACGCCCTCGTCGGCAGCAACGCCAGCCCCGACACCCGGCAGAAATTCCGCAAGATGCTGCGCGAGGGCGCGCTCGACGACCGCGAGGTCGAGATCGCAGTGCAGGAGAGTGCCTCGGCGAGCCTGCCGACCTTCGAGATTCCGGGCATGCCCGGCGCCCAGATGGGCATGGTCAATCTCGGCGACATTTTCGGCAAGACGTTCGGCACCCGCGCCAAACCCAAGAAGATGACCGTCGCCGACAGCCACAAGATCCTGATGGCCGAGGAAAGCGAGAAACTGCTCGACCAGGATACCGTCGTGCGCGAGGCGATCGCCGCGGCCGAGCAGAACGGCATCGTGTTCATCGACGAGATCGACAAGGTATGCGGCCGCGGCGAGCGTGCCGGCGGGCTCGGCGGCGGCGCCGATGTCAGCCGGGAGGGGGTGCAGCGCGACCTCTTGCCGCTGATCGAGGGCACCACCGTCGCGACCAAGCACGGCTCGGTGCGCACCGACCATATCCTGTTCATCGCCTCCGGCGCCTTTCACCTTGCCAAGCCGTCGGACCTGTTGCCCGAACTGCAAGGGCGATTGCCGATCCGGGTCGAGTTGAAGGCGCTCGACCGCGACGATTTCCGCCGCATCCTGACCGAGCCCGAGGCGAGCCTGATCAAGCAGTACACGGCCTTGCTGGCGACCGAGGGCATGACGCTCCAATTCGGGGCCGACGCGATCGATGAAATCGCCCGCCTGGCCGAGCACATCAACGCGACGGTCGAGAATATCGGTGCCCGCCGCCTGCACACGATCCTCGAACGCCTGCTCGAAGAGGTCAGCTTTACCGCCTCCGATCAGCCCGACGGCACGCTCGTCGCGATCGACGAAGCCTATGTGCGCGAACGCGTCGGCACGCTCGCGCAAAACGCCGACCTGTCGCGCTTCATCCTGTAGGCGATTGCTGTTTCTCGCTTCCCCCGGACTCGTTCCGGGGGGCCAAGGCGGGCTTTGCCGCACCCCGGAATGACACCCCCAGCGGCGGTCGCGGCGGCGTCTACGGCCGGTTCAGGCGCGCCTCGCGCAGGCGCACGACATTGGCGCCGGCGGGCTGCTTCGATCCGGCGATCATTCGCGCTGCCCTCCAGCTCAGCTCGGCGAGGCCGAAGGGCTTGCGCATCACGATGAACTCGGCATTCGCCATGTCGACCATCTGGCTGTATCCGGTCACCAACAGCACCGGCAGCCCAGGCTTGCGCTCGCGGATGGCACGGGCCAGCGCCAACCCGTCCATCGGCCCGGCCATGATGATGTCGCTGACCACGAGGTCGAACGCGGTCTTGCCGATGGCGGCGAGCGCGGTGTCGGCATCGCCGGCCAGTTGCACCTGGTAGCCAAGCTCTTCCAGCATCGACGCAGTGACTTCGCCGACATCCGGATTGTCCTCGACCACCAGCACGATGCCGCCGGTTGCGCCCTCCGCGGCGGGCGCCTCTTCGTCTGCCAGCAGGCTCTCGTCGCCGCGCGGCAGGTAGAGCGTGACGGTCGTGCCCCGCCCCAGCTCGCTGTCGATCGTCACCGTGCCGCCCGACTGGTGCGCGAAGCCATAGACCTGGGACAGGCCGAGCCCGCTACCCTTTCCGCTCGGCTTTGTCGTGAAGAACGGGTCGAAGACTTTCGGCAGCACATCGGGCGCGATGCCGGTGCCAGTGTCGGCAATCTTGAGGACCACGAATTCGCCCTCGATCTTCGCCATGGTCTCATGCCCGGACAGGACGACGTTTGCCGTGGTCAGCGTAACCACCCCGCCGCTCGCCATCGCGTCGCGCGCGTTGAGCACAAGGTTGACCAGCGCCAGCTCGAATTCGTTCCCATCGACCCTGATCGGCCACGTGTCCGGCTCGATCGTCGCAGCCAGCCTGACGGCGGCGCCGATCGAGCTGGCCAGCATCGCGTTGAAGGCGGCGATGCGGTCGCCGATATGGAACACCGACGGTCTGACGAGATGACGGCGCGAGAACGTCAAAAGCTGCCGTGTCAGCGTGGCACCGCGCGCCGCTGCCTGCTGGATGGCCGCCACCGAGCGCGCCAGTCTGGGGTCCTCGCCGGCCCAGCGCTTGAGCATCTCGGAATGGCCGCTGACCACCATCAGGAGGTTGTTGAAATCATGCGCGACGCCGCCCGTGAGCTGGCCGAGCGCCTCCATTTTTTGCGCGTGGGCGGCCTGCTGCTGGGCTTCGTGGAGGGCGATCTGGGCCTCGCGCCGCTCGGTGATGTCGCGGGTGATCTTGGCAAAGCCGACCAAATCCCCGTTCGGGTCGCGGATCGCGTCGATGATCACGTCGGCCCAGAACAGCGAGCCGTCCTTGCGCATGCGCCAGCCTTCCGCCTCGCAACGCCCGTCGCGGCGGGCGGTTGCCAGCAGCATGTCGGGAACCTGCCTGGCCTGGTCCTCGGCGGTAAAGAAGCGGGAGAAATGCTGGCCAATGATCTCGTCCGCCGTGTAGCCCTTGACCTGTCCGGCGCCGGAATTCCAGGTCACGACGAACCCTGCTTGGTCCAGCATGTAGATCGCATAATCCCGGATCGCCTCGACCAAGAGCTCGGGGCGACGAGCATCGGGGGAAGGATGGGCGCCGCCGGCGGACAAGGGCATTTCCGGTCTCGCAGTCCAGCGTCGAACGGATCGGTGCGCTCGTTTGGTACCCGCCGCTGGTATTGCGGGTTCCGCCACTGCTACAACGCCAACGCTTTTTGAACACTGCCACAAACGCTGGGTATGGGGATGAGTTGCAGCGTTCTTGCGCGCTCCCCGTTAGGCGCTGCGATATCGCGCCATCCCGTTGTAATGGCCCCGGCAGGCGACAATTCCGACGACGCCTCGGCGCAATCCGGCGCGGATCATTCGGATGCCGCGCGGGACGACGCTGCGCTATCGGAACAGAACCCTGTCGCGCTGAAACGCCCCGTAATAGGGGTGAGGGCAGGGTGCGTCGACGGCGAAAATAAAAGTGCCGGAACCGATATCATCCCGGCCGCTTTTACCCTAATGTCCTGCCTCGCCGCCTCGCGAGGTTTGCGAGCTCGTTCCGGTCAATCGGGGGGACGGCGATGCTGTCGGCCGATCGCGTCCAACAGAGACTAGCGCAGCGCGCGATTGCGCTGGTGCTGGCCGGCGGCCGCGGCAGCCGTCTGATGCAGCTGACCGACCGGCGCGCCAAGCCGGCAGTGTTTTTCGGCGGCAAGTTCAGGATCGTCGATTTCGTCCTGTCGAACTGCATCAATTCCGGCATCCGCCGGATCGGCATCCTGACCCAGTACAAGGCGCACAGCCTGTTGCGGCATCTGCAGATGGGCTGGTCGTTTCTGCGCCCTGAGATGAACGAGTTTCTCGACCTGCTGCCGGCGCAGCAGCGGCTCGACGAGGCGACTTGGTATCGCGGCACCGCCGATGCGGTGTACCAGAATTTCGACATCTTCCGCGCGGCGCGGCCGGAATATTTCGTCGTGCTGGCCGGCGACCACATCTACAAGATGGATTACACCAACATGCTGGCCCAGCATGTCGACAGCGGCGCCGATTGCACCGTCGCCTGCGTCGACGTGCCGTTGGCCGAGGCCTCGGGCTTCGGCATTGTCGAGGCCGATTCGTCGCGCCGGATCAAGAGCTTCGTCGAAAAGCCAGCGGTCGCCCAGCCGATGATCGGCAAGCCCGACCGGGCGCTCGCCAGCATGGGTATCTACATCTTTACCGCCGATTTTCTTTATTCCGAGCTGGAGCGCGATCACCGCGATCCGACCTCGAGCCACGATTTCGGCAAGGACGTGATTCCGAACATCGTCTGCCGCGGCCTCGCCGCTGCCCACGATTTCGAGCAAAGCTGCGTCAAGACGACGCCCGAGGCCGAGCCGTACTGGCGCGATGTCGGCACGATCGACGCCTATTGGGCGGCCAATCTCGATCTGGTGACGCCGACACCCTCGCTCGACATCTACGACCCGAACTGGCCGATCTGGACCTACCAGCAGCAATTGCCGCCGGCCAAATTCGTCTTCGACGATGATGACCGCCGCGGCATGGCGGTCGATTCGATGGTGTCGGGCGGGTGCATCATCTCGGGCGCGCATGTCTCGCGCTCGCTGCTGTTTTCGGTGTGCCGGGTCAACTCGCACGCCCGCACCCGCGAGGCGGTGTTGCTGCCCGAGGTCGATGTCGGCCGCTATGCGCGCCTGACCAAGGTAATCGTCGACCGCGGCTGCCATATCCCGGCCGGGCTGGTGATCGGCGAAGACCCGAAGCTCGATGCGCAGCGCTTTCATCGCAGCGAAGGCGGCGTCGTGCTGGTCAGCGCCGACATGCTCGCCGCGCTCGCCTGATCGCCCCGGCCGCTCGGTCGCCGCGCGCGCGACCACCGCCGGCGCGCGATGACGCAATGAGATAGACGCCGCCGGCCGCTTGTGCTTAGGATGTCGGCGATGGTTCCCTTCGGGGATCAAAAGGGAACGCGGTGCGGCTCGCGTGCCGGCAACGGCAGCGGACCAACGCCGCGGCTGCCCCCGCAACTGTAAGCGGCGAGCCGCGCGCCAATCGAGCCACTGGGCAACCGGGAAGGCGGCGCTAGGCAGCGACCCGCGAGCCAGGAGACCTGCCATCGCTCGTGGTCACACACGAACACATTGGGCGGGGTGTACCGGTGGGGATCAGGGGCAGGCTCTCGGGTGAGCCGGCATCTGGGCTTTGGTTCGTGGTGGCGGGTCACGTTGCCACGAGGCCAGGTTCATGCCTTCCCTGTCCGAGTCTTGGCGGAGCCGCTGCGCGCACGCGGTGGTCGCCTGTATCCTGTCTTGTCTGTGCTGTCCGTCTTCCCGTGCCCAGGACGAGGCGACGGCGCCGGTCACGCTGCCCTCCGTCGTCGTCACCGCGACCCGCCTGCCGACGCCGGCCAGCGAAGTGGCGAGCAGCGTCACCGTGATCACCGCCGCGCAGATCCAGCAGAAGCAGGAACGCACCTTGCCCGATGTGCTCGCCGACGTGCCCGGGCTCAACGTGGTGCAGACCGGCGGGCCGGGCGGCACCACCCAGGTCTATATGCGCGGCGCCAACCCCAACGAGGTCAAGGTCCTGATCGACGGCATCGATGTCAGCGATCCGAGCTCGCCGGACGGCTCGTTCGATTTCGCCAACGTGCTGACCTCCGACATCGCCCGCATCGAGGTCTTGCGCGGGCCGCAAAGCGGGCTCTATGGCGCGAATGCGATCGGCGGCGTCATCAACATCATCACCAAAACCGGGTCCGGCCCGCCGAAACTGACCGGCAGCCTCGAAGGCGGCTCGTTCGGCACCTTCAACCAGACCGCCGGGGCGAGCGGCTCGACCGGCCGCTTCAACTACGATTTCAACATCGCCCATTTCCATTCGAGCGACACGCCGGTGACGCCGGTGGCGCTGGTGCCCACCGGCCGGCCGGTCAACACCGATGCCTACGACAACACGACGTTGTCGACCCGGCTCGGCGCCAACCTCACCGACAATTTCGATGTCGGCCTGGTCGCCCGCTATGTCGACACCTCACTGCATTTCACCGAGGACGATCTGCTCGGGCCGGAGGCGTTACCGACGCAAGGCACGACCGAGGAGCTGTTCACCCGCGGCACCGCCCATCTGTCACTGTTCGACGGGCGGTTCGACCAGACGCTCGGCCTCGCCTATACCGGCTACCGCAACCGCTATTTCGATCCGAACACGGCAACCATCCTGGAAGGCAACGACCCCAGCGACTTCCACGGCGGCCGCGTCAAGCTCGACTGGCAGGGCAACATCAATCTGGCACCGGGGCAAATCCTGACGCTCGGCGCCGAACACCAGCTCGACACGATCGCCGCCAGCGCGCCGGTATCGGCGCAGGTGACCAACGACGCCGGCTACATCCAGCTGCAATCGAGCTTTGGCGGGCGGCTGTTCGACACGCTGAGCCTGCGCTATGACGACAACGGGCAGTTCGGCAGCAAGGCGACGTACCGGTTCGCGCCCGCCTACCTGATCCCGGAAACCGGCACCAAGTTCAAGGGCACCATCGGCACCGGGTTCAACCCGCCGTCGCTGGTGCAATTATACGAGAACTTCCCGGCCTTCGATTTCTTCGCCAACCCGAACCTGAAGGCCGAAACCAGCACCGGCTATGACGCCGGGTTCGAACAGGCCGTGCTCGACCGGCGCGCGCAGTTTGGCGCCACCTATTTCCACAACGACATCGACAATCTGATCACGATCAACGACGCCGGCACCTCTTACGAGAATATCGGCAAGGCAACAACGTATGGGGTCGAAAGCTTCGTCGCCTACCAGCCGCGGGCAAACCTGAAATTCCGCGCCGACTATACGTTGACCATCGCCGACGACGACATCCTGCACCAGGAGTTGATCCGCCGACCCAAGAACAAGGCGAGCCTCAATGCGACCTGGCAGCCGACGCCGGCCTGGTCGTTGTCGGCGACCCTCTTGTATGTCGGGCCGTGGATCGACACCAACCGCGACGGCGAGAGCGGCATCCCGGCCGACGGGTACACGCTCGTCAACCTGGCGGCCTCCTACGATCTCGGCCACGGCGTCACCGCGTTCGCGCGGATCGACAATCTGCTCGATCGGCATTATCAGGATCCCCTCGGCTTCCAGCGCCCCGGGCTCGGCGTGTTCGGCGGGCTGCGCGTCGCCTTCGACGTGGCGGGTGCGGGGAAGATCGGCAAGGAGGGTCCATGACCGGCGACATACAGCCTCGGCAGATCGTCGAACCCGACGGCGCGACCGTCGAGGTCTTCGCGTTGCCGACCGACGCGGCTAGCCTCGAGGCGTTGCTGCGCGACCTGTTCCAGAACCACTGGCGGGAGATCACCTTCGGCCCGCTGATCCAGGGTGCGGCGTGGGAAATGCGGGCGCCCGAGGCGCCGACCCGGATCGGCATGCTCGACGGCTATCTGACCGTCGCCTTCGGCGTTCCACATTTCCACCTGTGCATCGGCGAGCACAAGGGGCCGCGCAGCAGCCCGGCATCGCCGGAACTCGCCCGCCATCGCCGCACCGCCCGCGCCGAAATGTACCGGCGCCTCAGCCGCGACGGCACGCCGGTGTCGTGGGGGCTGCGCCTCTATAACGGCAACGGCGAGCAGCAGATCACGGTATTGCTGCCGAACCCGTTCCTCAACCGCGAGACCGACAAGGTGTTGAAGGCGCCGGACTGGTCGCAGCTCGCGCTGTGGGACGCCTTGCGCGCGCGCTGGCTCGGCCTTGCCGGGCCTGATCCGTTCGACCGTTCGGGGCGCGGGTTTCGCCATGGCTGAGCGAGACCGCGGCTCGATATTTCTGTTTTCGTCAACAAACTGGAGGCATGTCATGGCACCGCAGATTTCATCGCCCGGCCGCGAACCGGGCGCCCGATCGGTCGCGGAAAGCCGCGGGCGCAGGTTTCTGTGGCTTGCGGCGCTTGTCGCGGCCGGCGTCGCCTTCAGCCTCGGCCTCGCCTGCGCGGCGCCGCTCGCCGCCTTCGCCGCGGCCGGCGCGTTGACCCTGCCGCGGCGCGACGCCTTGATGTTGACCGCTGCCGTGTGGCTGGCGAACCAGATTGTCGGCTTTGCCTTCCTCGCCTATCCGTGGACGGCCGATACGCTCGCCTGGGGCCTCGTGCTCGGCATCGTCGCGCTCATCGCCACCGCTGCGGGCGAAACGATTGCCCGGCGTCTCGACGGGTCCAACGCGGCCGTCGCTCTCGTCGCCACCTTTCTCGGCGCCTTTGCGGTTTACGAGGGCGGGTTGTTTGTCGTCGCTGCGGGATGGCTCGGCGGCACCCAGGATTTCGCCCTGGCGATCGTCGCGCGGATTTTCGAGATCAACGCGGGCGCCTTCGTCGGCTTGCTGGTGCTGCACCGGCTCGGCCTGTCGATCGGCATCGCCATGCGGCCGCAATCCCGCCTGTTTGCGGCAGCGCGCCACGCCTAGAGGCGCCGCCGTTGCCGCGGCGGTGCTGGCCGCCGTCGCCGCGCTGGTTCCGGGCGCGCAGGCGGCGGCCCCGCACCGCATCGTCTCCGCCAATCTGTGCGCCGACCGGCTGGTGTTGCAACTGGCCGACCGCAATGACATCGTCTCGGTCAGCCGCTATGCGGCGGACCCGGCGATGTCGACCGTGGTGCCGCTGGCCGCGGGGATTCCGGCCAACCGCGAGGATGCCGAGGCGATTGCCGCATTGCACCCCGACCTGGTCGTGCTCGGCTCGTCGCACACCTCGCGCATTGCCGCGGCGATGCTGCGGGCGCTCGGCATCCCGGTTCATATCGTCCCGGTCGCCAACAACATCGCCGGCGTGCGCGCGGCGATCCGCGGCGTCGCGGCGGTGCTGGGGGTGCCCGGGCGCGGCGCCAAGATGATCGCGGCAATGGAGGCGCGCCTTGACAAACTGCCGGCGCCGGGCCGGCATCTTCGCGCCGCGGTCTATCTCGCCGGCGGGTGGAGCTCCGGCCGCGGCACCCTGGCCGACGCGCTGCTGACCCGGGCGGGCCTCGTCAACATCGCGGCGCAACAGGGGCTTTCCGGGTTCGGCGCCTTGCCGCTCGAAACGCTCGTTGCGGCGCAGCCCGACCTGCTCGTGTTCGAGGCAATCGGCGACACCGGCCCGTCGGTCGCCGGCTCGCTATTGCACAACCCGGTGCTCGCGGAAAGCGGCGCCCGGCTGCTCAACATGCCGGCGCGGCTGTGGGCCTGTCCCGATCCGGCGATCGTGGACGCCGCCGCCTTGATCGCTGGGGCGGCGCAATGAGGCAATATCTGCCGCAGGCCGCGCTCGCCGCCGGGCTCGTCGTCTTGTGCGCCATTTCCGCCTCGGCCGGCAGCAGCCATCTCGGCGTCTGGCAGATGCTGTCGCCGGACCCGGCGATGCGCAAACTGGCGCGGCTCGTCGTCGTCGACATCCGCCTGCCGCGCACCGTGCTCGCGCTGCTCGCCGGCGCCTCGCTCGGGTTGTCGGGGGCGGTGTTGCAGGGATTGCTGCGCAATCCGCTCGCCGATGCCGGGATCATCGGCATCTCGGCCTCGGCCTCGCTCGGCGCGGTATTGGCGTTCTATTTCGGGCTGTGGTCGGTCGCGGCGGGCGGCATCGTCGGCGGCCTTGCCGGGTTGTCGCTGTTGATGCTGCTGGCCGGACGCAATGCCGGCACCCTGACCCTGATCCTCGCCGGGCTCGCCCTGTCGAGCTTTGCCGTCGCGCTGACCTCGCTCGCCCTCAACCTGGCGCCGAGCCCGCTTGCCGCCTACGAGATCATGTTCTGGCTGCTCGGCTCGGTCGCCGACCGCAGCTGGCATCAGGTGGCGACGGCGGCGCCGTTCATCTTCGCCGGGCTCGCCCTGTTGCTGACGACGGGCCGCGCGCTGTCGGCACTGACCCTTGGCGAGGATGTTGCGCACAGCCTCGGCGTCGATCTGCGGCGGCTGCGCTGGTCGGCGGTCGGCGGCACCGCGCTGTGCGTCGGCGCCTCGGTCGCGGTGACCGGCAGCATCGCCTTTGTCGGCCTCGTCGTGCCGCATCTGCTGCGCCCTTCGGTAAGGCACGACCCGGCGCGGCTGCTGCTGGTCAGCGCGCTCGGCGGCGCCGCGCTGTTGCTCGCGTCGGATATCGTGATCCGCCTGATCGCGATCGGGCAGGAATTGAAGCTCGGAGTCGCCACCGCGATCATCGGCGCGCCGTTTTTCCTGTGGCAGGTTCTGCACCTGAGGAGAGAGGCATGAGCGCGGTCGAGTGGCGCGAGGTGTCGTTGCGCAAGGGCGGCCATGCCGTTCTCGATCGGGTTTCGCTCTCCATCGGCAAGGGCGAGGTGCTGGGCGTTGTCGGACCGAACGGGGCCGGGAAATCGTCGCTATTGCGCGCCGCCGCGGCGCTCGAACCGGGAATTTCCGGCACGATCGCGATCGGCGGCGTCGCCATCGGCGACATGCCGTCGCGGCGCCGGGCGCGGGTATTGTCGTACCTGCCGCAGCAGGCCGAGGCCGCCTGGCCGATCGCGGTCGCCGACGCCGTGGCGCTGGGGCGCCTGCCGCATCTCGGTGCCGCGGAGCGGCTCGGCGAGATCGACCGCCATGCCGTCGCCGAGGCGATGGCCGATGCCGGGGTCGCCGCGCTCGCGTCCCGGCCGCTGAGCAGCCTGTCGGGCGGCGAGCGCGCGCTCGTGCTGTTGGCCCGGGCGCTCGCGGTCGGCGCCGGGTTGCTGCTGGCCGACGAGCCGACCGCCGCGCTCGACCCCTACCACCAGCTTGCGGTCATGGAACTGTTCCGGCGCCTGGCGGCGGGCGGGCGAACCATCTGTGTCGCGCTGCACGACCTGCCGCTCGCGGTGCGCTTCTGCGACCGGCTGGCGGTCATGAGCAAGGGGAGGGTCGATGTCGTCGGGCCGCCCGAAGCGGCGCTCGACGATACCGCGCTCGAACGCATCTACGCGATCCGCGGCACCCGCAGCCGCATCGACGGCCAGACCCTGCTGATCCCGTGGGAACGCCTGCGCCGGCTTTAAAACGCACTCGGGATCGCGCCGGCGGTGCGGATCGCCGAGCCTGGGCGCCGGCCGTTGGTCAATCCTCGTGGCGGAACGGCGAGTATTCGCCCAGGTGCTCGATCTTCTGCGCCACCATGTCGCGTTCGCGGGCGAGGAACTGGGCGACCGCACGGCGGAAGCCGGAATCGGGAATCCAGTGCGCGCTGTAGATCGGCACCGGCAGGTAGCCGCGCTGCAATTTATGCGGCCCCTGCGCGCCGGCCTCGACCTTTTTCAGCCCGTGGGCGATCGCGAATTCGATCGCACGATAGTAGCAGCATTCGAAATGGAGGAATTTGTATTCGCCATAGCTGCCCCAGTTGCGGCCGTAAATGGTTTCCCGCCCCAACAGGTTGAACGCGCCGGCGACGTATTTGCTGCCGTGCCGCGCCATGACCAACACGACCTTGTCCGCCATGCGCTCGCCGAGCAGCGCGAAAAACCGGCGGTTCAGATAGGCCGAACCCCATTTGCGGTCGGAGGTGGCCAGGTAGAAATGGTAGAACGCGTCCCACACCTTCGGGGTCAGATCCGCGCCGGTCAATACGTCGATCTCGAGCCCGGGGGCCAGCGCCTCCCGGCGCTCCTTCTTGACCGCCTTGCGCTTCCTGGAGGTGAGCGCGGCGAGGTAGTCGTCGAAATCGCGATAGCCGTCGTTGGTCCAGTGGAATTGCTGGCCGATCCGCTGCAGGAAGCCGGCCTCCTCGAATGCGGCTTCGTCGCCGGTCTCGGCGAAATTGACGTGCAATGACGAGATCTGCCGCTGCTGGGTCAATGCCACCATGCCGGCGATCAGGTGGGATTTGGTCTCGGGCGGCGCATCGGGCGCGACCAGGAGGCGCGGCCCCGGCACCGGCGTGAACGGGACGGCGCAGAGCAGCTTCGGGTAATAGCGTCCGCCGGCGCGCTCATAGGCGTCGGCCCAGCCGTAATCGAAGATGTATTCGCCATAGGAATGGCTTTTCAGATACATCGGCACGGCGCCGACGATCCTGCCGTCGGGCCCCTTGAGGGTCAGGTGCTGCGGTCCCCAGCCGGTGCGTGCGGTGGCCGAGCCGCTCTCCTCGCAGGCATTCAGAAAAGCGTGCGATACGGTCGGGTTGAGGTCGCCGGCGCAGGCATCCCATTCCGCGGCCGGGATATCGCCGATCCCGCCGTGGACTTCCACGGTCACGGTGTCGCTCATCGCCTGGGTTCGCCGATCGCATTTCCGAGGACAAACATGGCCTCGACTTCGACCGCGACCCCGAGCGGCAGCGAATTCACCCCGACGGCGGCGCGCGCATGCCGCCCGGCATCGCCGAACACCTCGACCATCAGGTCGGAGGCGCCGTTGACGACCTGCGGCATGTCGGTGAAATCGGCGGTGCAGTTGACGAAGCCGCCGAGCCGCAGGCATTGCCTGACCCGGTCGAGATCGCCGTCGGCGGCGGCGCGCAGATGGGCGAGGATGTTGAGCGCACAGAGCCGCGCCGCGCTCTGGCCGTCGGCGAGCGAGATGTCGCGGCCGAGCTTGCCGACATGTTGCGGCCTGCCGTCGCGCAGCGGGATCTGGCCGGAGATCACGACGAGCCTCGCGTCGGGCGCAGAGGGCAGCGCGGTGAACCCGACATAGTTTGCCACCGACCGGCTCGCCTGCGGCAATTCGATGCCGAGCTGCTTCAGCCGCGCCTCGATCGTCCCGCTCATGCCTTGCCGCTCCCCGCCGGTGAGGGTATGGCAAAGAGGATAGGGGTTGCGGTGCCGCTGTCCAGCCCGCCGCGAAACCGCCCCATTCGCACCCTAACTGCGGCACTGCTGATATCGACGGAGCCAAGATGCGCCCAACGCCTGTCGCGATCGCCGCGGCGATCCTGGCCGCCGCCGCAACCCTGCCGGCCACCACCCTGCCGGCACCGGCGGCGACGCTCGCCGCCGCCCGGGTCGGCTTCAGCGCCGACCGCACGCTGGTGCTGAACGGCCATGTCTACCGCGGCAGAATGTGGACGATGCCCGGCGAGGAACGCCACGAGCAGATGATCAAGGGTTTCGACCCGGTGTTCATTCTGCGCGCCGATTCTCCGATCGGCGATGTTGTGCTGGCACGGCTGCACACCGCGGTCGAATTCGTGTTTCCGCCCGAATTGCGGCTGTTCGGCGATCCGCGGCTGACCCGCCACCCGGTCGGCCGCGAAATCGTCAACGGCATCGCCACGACCGAATACGCGATCGACGAGACCGTGCCCGAGGGTCATGCCGCCGGCACGCTGTGGCTCAGCCGCGAGGGCATCCCGATGCGTCTTGCCGGCACCTTCACCAACCCAAGCGGCCGGGTCGTCACGGTGCGCTGGGAATTGAGCCATGTGCGGATCGGGCCGCAGCCGGCCTCATTGTTCGAGGTGCCGCACGACTATTCGCGCCTGCCGCCCGAGGCGGTCGCGCCGCTCTTGGGATTGAGGCTCAAAAGCGCGAAGCGGTAGCGGCGCGATCTGCGTCACTCGTCAAGCCCGCGAATGACGAGGGTGAAAGCTCTGGGCCGCCCGATCCTCGTCATCGCCGGGCTCGACCCGGCGATCTGGCGGATCACCGGGTGACGACGAAAGAGAATGGCTTTTTACACCGCCTCCAGCGGGGCGTGCAGGCGGGTGTTGGGGCAGATGATGCCGCCGCGGTCGCCGACCGTGACGCTGCCGTAGCGCTCGGCATAAACCGGCGGCAGCGGCCGGGCCCCGGGCGCGGCCAGCCACAGCCGCAACAGGTGCCGCTTCCGCTCGGGCTCGGGCCAATCGACAAAGGCGGTGCGGTCGTGCAACAGCGTGTGGTTGTGCAGAAACTGCATGTCGCCGGGGCGAAACTCCATGTCGAGGCGCAGTTCGGCATCGTTGGCGAGGTCGTCGAACAGGTCGAGCGCCTCGATCTCTTGCGCCGACAGCCGCCGCGCATCCGGGAAGCGCTGGCCCGAGTTGATATAGGTGCGCGAATAGATCGCCGACAGATGACCGGCATGGTCGTTGTAGACCGGAATCTCGAAATAGGGCTTCTTGCCTCCCGGCACCTCGCCGCGGCGGTCGGTCGGGAACGGACGGAACAGCAGCCGCACCAGGTCGGGCCGGCGCGCCGCCATCGCGTTGTAGATCGCCATCGAGCTGACGATCGACGACAGCCCGCCCGATTTCGCCGTCTTCAGGCACAACAGGCCGACGATGTCGCAGGAATCGGTGTGGAAATGCTGCCGCTCGGTGGTCTGGTAGGTGCGCACGTTGGGATCGGTGGTGGCGAGGCCCAAATCCTGGACATGGCCCAACAGATGCCCCATCGCGTT
>JASHNY010000114.1 GCA_030041385.1 Alphaproteobacteria bacterium | reverse complement strand
CGCTGTCGCCCCTTGTTCGAAGCGATCGCCGCCAACGTCTTTCACGTCGGGCCGAGCGGCGCCGGCGCGGCCGCGAAACTCGTCACGCAATATCTCGGCTACACCGGCTTCATCGCGGCGCTCGAAGGCATGCTGATCGCCGCCAAGGCCGGGATCGACCTTGCCACCCTCGCCAAGATCGTGCCGGTCAGCGCCGGGCAGAGCCGCACCTTCGACAACATTCCGCGCGGCGTCTTGCCGGGAACGTTCGCCGCCGGCGGCACGCTCGACATCGTCGCCAAGGATGTCGAGCTGGCGTGCCAGCTCGCCCGCGACGTCGGCAGCCCGGCGGCACTCGGCGCGCTTGCCTCGGATGTCTACAAGCGCGCGCAGGCGCAAGGCTGGGGCCAGGAAGGGTTTCCTGTCGTCGCCCGGGTGCTCGAAGCGCTGGCCGGCGTCGAATTGCGCGCCGGGGGCGCCGGGAGCGCGCCATGAGCGACGACCGCCTCGCCCGCGTATTGCTGACCCACGAGGTGGCTGAGTTCCTGTATGCGGAGGCCGAGCTTCTCGACGAGCGGCATTACGACGAATGGCTGGCGCTCCTCGCCGACGACATCCGCTACTGGATGCCGATGCGGCGCAACGTCAAATACGGCGAGGCGGCGCGCGAATTCACCCGCGAGCAGGCCGACATTGCCTGGTTCGACGAGGGCAAGGAAACCTTGACCCGGCGGGTGCGGCAGATCCAGACCGGCATCCACTGGGCCGAGGAGCCGCAATCGCGCATCGCCCATTTCGTGTCGAACGTGCAGCTGATCGAGGCCACCCCGTCGGTCGCCGACGCCCAGGAAGTGGCCGCCAAGTGCCGCTTTCTCGTCTATCGCAACCGGGTCGAGACCGAAACCGATCTGCTCATCGGCAAGCGCGAGGACACGTTGCGCCGCAGCGGCAACGGCTGGCTGGTCGCCCGGCGCAAGATCATCCTCGACCAGAATGTGCTGATGTCGAAAAACCTGACGTTTTTCTTTTAGGCGTATTTCGTCGTCATGCCCGGGACTTGACTCGGGGATCTAGGGATTGGAGTCTTACATTTGCAACCGGTCACGCGCGTCGTTCCGGAGCGCTGCGCAGCGGCGAGTCCGGAACCCATGAACGCCGGCCTCTGGAACATGAGTTCCGGGCTCGGCCCCTCGGGCCGCCCCGGAATGACGGAGGAGAGGAGGCTACGATGACAACCAACGGCCCGCGCGGCTACCGGCCCGGCCTCGTCGATCTCGCCACCGGGCAGATCAGCCGCGAGATTTTCGTCAACGACGACATCTACGCCGAGGAGCAGGAGCGCGTCTTTGCCCGCTCGTGGCTGTTTGTCGGCCATGAAAGCCAGATCCCGAACCCCGGCGATTTCTTCGTGTCGCGCATGGGTGAGGAATCGGTGATCCTGTGCCGCGACCGCGCCGGCGCGGTGCATGTGTTCCTCAATTCGTGCCGGCATCGCGGCATGAAGGTGTGCCGCTATGACGACGGCAACACGACGGTTTTCACCTGCCCCTATCACGGCTGGAGCTATGGCACCGACGGCGCGCTGGTCGGCGTGCCCTACTTCCGCGAGGCCTACCATTCCGCGCTCGACAAGGCTCGCTGGGGCCTCGTCGAGGTGGCGCAGATGTGCGCATACAAGGGCACGGTATGGGCCAACTGGGATGCCGCCGCCCCGCCGTTCCTCGAATATCTCGGCGAGTTCCGGCGGTTTCTCGACCTGATCCTCGACGGCTGGGACGGGCGCGAGGGCCAGGCCGAGTTGCTCGGCGGCGTGCAGAAATGGCTGATCCCCTGCAACTGGAAATTCCCGGCCGAGAATTTCAGCGGCGACTCGTACCACAACATCAGCCACCGCTCGGTCGATCTGGTCGGCGTGGGCCCGAGCGGCAAGAGCCGGCGCGACTATGGCGAGCTCGACGTGGCCCGCAAGCTGCATGTCGCGATCCCGGACCGCGGCCATCAGACGATCACCTATGTGCTGCCGAGCGGCCACCAGCCGCAGCCGGCCTATCAGAACTCGCCGGAGGTCGCCGAGTATTTCCGTCATTGCGAGGAGGAACGGCGTCGCCGTCCCGGCGCCAACAGCCGGCTGATCGGCGCCCCGGGCGAGATCTTTCCAAACCTCGCGCTGCTGCCGCGCCAGCCGCGCACGCTCGCGGTATGGCACCCGAAAGGCGCCCACCAGACCGAGGTGTGGCGGTTTTTCTTTGTCGATCGCGACGCGCCAGCGGCGGTCAAGAACTTTCTGCGCGATTATTACATCCGCTATTCCGGCCCGGCCGGCATGACCGAGCAGGACGACATGGAAAACTGGAATTACGCCCATGCCGCCAGCCGCGGCGTGATTGCCCGGCGCTACCCCTATACTTACGAGATGGGGCTCGGTCATGCTGTCGAGAATTACGAGTGGGAGGGGCTGCTTCTGCCCGGCCGCGTGGTCGACCTGACCGCGGCGCAGGCGAGCGAGGAGCCGATGCGCAACCTCTACCGTCGCTGGGCCGAGTTCATGGAGGCCGACAGCTGGGACGAATTGATGACCTGGCGGCGCAACGCGCCACGCGAAGCCGTTGCGGCGAAATGAGCGGCCCCATAAACATTCGCGATCTCGCGGTCGGCGCGCGGGTGGTGCTGGGCAGCGGCGCCGAGGCCGAGATCGTGTCGAACCCGAATGACGGGGTCTGGCTGTTCGCCCGCTATCTCGCGTCGCCCCGCGACCCGGCGCTGGTCGGGCAGGAAGACATGATCTTCGCCCAGGACGTGGTCGAGGTCCGGCCTTAGCGCCTGAACCCGCCCGGCCGGCGGCGGATTTACTCCCGCCCTTGCCGCCGTTACCTCACGGAGAGCGGGCGCTTCTTGCGAGAGACGCGCCACCCGGGGATTCCCGGCCTGCTCGCCGCCGACACGGGGCCGCTGCGGCGGGGGTCGAGCGCCGGCTCAGGCGCCGTTGGGGCACCCTCATCGGCCGATAGCTGGACGCGCTGGCGGCGCAGCTCCTCGACGCGGGCGCGGATCGCGCCGAAATCGTCGGCAGAGCGAGGGCGTGTCATGGTTCCCTCCCGTTTCGGTTCTTTTCGGCCAAGCCCGACGCACCGGTCATGCATCCAAGCTCGTGCTCACCGCGGCGGCCTCCACAAGCGGCCCGCCGCAATTGCCCGGGCCCGCCTTCTGTGCGCCGGCTCCAAGGCTCGGAAAGAGAATAGCAGAGGCGCTAAGGGAAGATGCTTGCGATGGACGCACAAGAGGTCTGCGTATCGATGCGGCGGTTACTAACACAACTCTTGCTCGATACGGAAGAACGCGCACCCATCCCTGCCTTCCCTTGTAATGGAAGGCAGGGAGAGCGCGTTTCTATTTGTGCGCGGTTCGCGGCCGTCTGCTACAGGTTCGCCTGGAAATCGGTGTAGTTGCGAACCTTCTTGTAGACCTGCAGCCGGTTTCGCTGGCTGTCGGCGACGATCAGATTGTCGCTCTGCGGATCGAAATCGACCGCCGTCGGGAAGCAGAACCGCCATTGCGGCTCGAGGCTCTTCACCCGCCGCCGCGCCTTCATCATGTCCGGGTTGGCGTCGACGCTCTGCTGCCCCCACCTGGACAGGGCATGGGCGTCGCCGATCAGCGTCGTGATCGGGCCTCCCTCGGAATCGAAGATGCAGATGCGGTGGTTGCCCCAGTCACACACATAGATGTCGCCATCGCTGTCAACCGCGACATCGGTCGGGTGGTTGAACCTGTCGGTCGGCGGATAGCCGGCCTTTTCGCTCTCGCCGGTGACGAACGGGCCGAAGGTGGTCACCCCGTAGGCGCCTTCCGGCTCCTGAATCGCCCCGTATGAGCCGAGGCACATCAGGCATTTGCCATCCGCGGAGAGCTTCTGGATGCGGTGGTTCTTCCAGTCGGCGACGAAGATGTGGCCATCCTTGTCGACGGTGATCCCCCAGGGCTGGTTGAACTCGCCCGGGCCCTTGCCGGCATGGCCGCATTTGCCGAGGAACTTGCCCTCGGGGCTGAACACCTGAAGGCGGTTGTTGCCGCTGTCGGCGACGATCAGGTTGCCGTTGCTCTCGACCGCCAGGCCCGCCGGACGCTGCAGCTCGCCATCGCCGCTGCCGGTCGAGCCGAACTTGAAGATGAACTTGCCGCTGGTGTCGAACACCGAAATCGTGTTGTTCCACTCGTCCGAGCAATAGACCCGGTCACGCTGGGCGCAGACGGCGACGCCGAACGGCCAGATCGACTTGCCGTCGCCTTCACCGTATTGGAAGAATTCGGCGAGCAATTCTTCCTCGCCCGGCCCACCGACCTTCACGTGGTTGACCCGCATGCCGAAATTATTCTCATTGCCGCGATTTGCGGTATAGACGTTGCCATTCTTGTCGAGGCACATCGTCTGCGGGTAGTTGAACCCGGTGCCCGTCGCCGCGCCGCGACCGATGGCATGGCTCCAATCGTACACGCGTCCTCGCGCGACCGTTGTCAACGGCATGGTTTCCTCCTCTTCAAACTCCTGCCATCCGGGTATCCGGACGGCCTTGGCTGTTCTCTTTCGTCCGCCGCCCTTCGCCGCCCGTCCCCCGGTTCGCAGGGAGACGGGCCCATTTGCGAAGAACGTTGCCGCCGTGCTTTCCGGTCAGTTCAGGAAAGCCGGCTGCTCAAACGTGCCGTTGACGATCGGCGCCGGGTTCAGGTGCAACCACTTGTCGAGGATCGTCGAATAGACGCTGCGGAAGTCCATGTTCGGGTTGAGGTCGCCCTGAACCAGGTGTTCCGGCCTCAGCGACGGCATTTCGCCGTAATGCCCGCCCTTGACCTTCTCGCCGAGGACGAACGCGACCCCGCCGGCTCCGTGGTCGGTGCCCGAGCCGTTGTCGTGGACCCGGCGGCCGAACTCGGAGAACAGCAGCATGATCACGTTGTCGGATTTGTTGTGCTCGCGCAGATCGGCGAAGAACGCCTCGACGCCCTGGCTCACGGCGCTCCACAGATTGCCGTGCGCCGGGTTCTGCCCGGCATGGGTGTCGAAGGTGCTGTGATCGCAATAGAAGATCCGGCTGCCGATCTCGGCGATATGGGCCTGGGCGATGCCCTTCAATTTGCGGGCGATCGGCGTGCTCGGATACTTGACCGTCGATGAGTATTTCTGCGGCGCGACCTTGATGATGTCCTCGCCTTTCAGCGAATCGATCGCGGTCTCGCTCAGATAGTCCATCACCGGGCCGGCCCCGATCGCCGGGCTGTACATCTTGGCGAAGCGGTCGAGCACCTGGATGCGCTCGTTCCCCTGCACCGTCGGCAGGAAACCGTACCGCTCCAGATCGCCGGCGACGCAGGCCACCGGCACGCCCGGGCATACCAGAGCGCGCGGCAGGCTCGGCCCCATGCTGACGATCTGCACCACATTTTGCTTATGGGGGTCGAACTCGCGCGCGACCCGCCCTAGCCAGCCTTCGGTGCCGACCTTTTCGGGCTCGCAGGTATGCCAGATGTCCATCGCCCGGAAATGGGAGCGGGGCGAATCCTTGAACCCGACACCATGCAAAACGGCGAGCTTGTTTTCGTCCCAGAATTTCTTCATCGGCGCCATGTAGTCCGGAATGCCGTAATTGGCGTCGAGGTGAATGATGTTGTTGTCGCTGATGCCCACCGCCGGCCGGTTGTCGCGGTACAGCGGGTTGTTATACGGGATCATCGAGTTCAGATAGTCGTTGCCGCCGGTCAGCTGCAAAACGACGACGCATGGGTCTTGGTTTGCCATAGCGTATTCCTTCCCAATCTGGTCAGTCTCTTGGTCAGGCGAACTGGTATTCGCGGGTGGCGACGATCAGCTGCAGCATCTGGCCGACATGCTGATCGGCGACCTGGGCGTTACCGTTATCCCAGGAGGTCTGCCCCCACTCATTGGCCTGCGAGAGGAGCTGCTGCTTGGTTTCGTTGCCGACCTCCACCGGGCCCAGCAGGTCAAGGCAGCCATCGACCAGTTGCTCGGGGTTCAGCGCCCCCCTCGTCTTCAGCCGGTTGATGATGCCGCGCACCCCCGGCGACGAGGTGTTGCCCACCTTCTCGGCCATGAAGTTGATGCGGGCCATCAACGAGCCGCTGTTGATCCACTCCTTGCCGGTGTGCCAGCCCTCGACCGACGGCGGGTTGAGCAGATCCTGCCCCATATACGCGGTGTTCATCGACAATTCGCCGTATCCGGGCTTGGGGATCTCGTAGCCGCCGACAAAGCGCAATGTGCCGACGACGACCTCGGCCGGAGACTTGACGTGCTTGAAGCGGGCCTCCTTGAAGGCGTCCGAATTGAACAGCACGCGCAGCACCGACCGCATGTCGAATTTCGAGTCGCGGAAGGCGCCGACCAGCATGTCCATCGCCTTCTGGTCGCGTGGCGGTTCGATCGGCCAGGCCGGCACTTGCGGCTCATCGGCGACGAAGAAATTATACAGATGCCGGCAAATAAATTTTCCGCAAGCCGGTTGCTGTACGATGATGTCGATGATGTCCTCGCCGTTAAACCGCCCCCTGTGGCCGAGGAACGTTTTCTCGGTATCGTCATGATCCTCGGGGCGATACTGGAATTTCCAGGGGAACCGGCCATAAGGCAGGCGCGGTATCTTGGTTTCGAAGGTCCAGCCGGTGAAGGCGCGCGAGGCCTCGCGGACATCGACCTCGGTGTAGTTTCCGGCACCGAGGCTGAACAATTCCAGCAATTCCCGGCCCCAGTTCTCGTTGACCGCAGTCCCGTGGTTCTGGTTGTTGTCGAGCCAGAACAGCATCGTCGGGTTTTTCGCGACGTCGAGCAGCAGGTCGCGGTAATTGTCCAGCCCCTTCTCGCGGAACAGCTCGATCTGTTCCAGCAGCTGGTCGTAATTATCGACCTTCGAGTTGCCGGTCGCGAATACGTGGTGCCAGAACAGCGCCATCTTTTCCTGCAGCGGCCGCTGCGTATTCACCAGGTAGTAGAGCCAATGGACATTGCCCATCGGCGGCTGGCCGCCCGGCAATAATGACGCCGGCTGGTAGCGCAACAGGGTATAGGCGTCGACCGCGGGCTGCGCTTCGGGATGCAGCAGCTCCTCGACCGTGGCCTCGTATCCTTTGGCTACGCGGGCTTCGAGTTCGTCGCGGGTGGCGCCAAACCCGGCCCGACGCATCAGGTGCGCCATCAAAGCGATGTCTTCTTGGTATGCCATACTGCGCCCTCCTCCCATTTGACGACCAAGGTCTGTCGCACCGCGCCACAGCCTGCCTCCGGCGTTTGCGCCGGCGGCGGATGTGCCGCGAATCAGTACAGCGCCGCGCAGCCCCGCCGCGCGGCAACGACTCGTTCGGTCTCGTTACTTCGAGGATACGCCATCATCCGTCCCTCGATGCTCTTGGGAACGGTCTGCCGCGAGTAACGCGGCCCGGCCAACCTGATGCGAATTAAAGAGCCGTCAAACGAGCGGAGTCAACAGTTCAGAAAAATTCTAAACTGCGCAGATACTTCGCCGTCAGCCGGATGTGCGCACCCGCACGATGACCTCAACCCGGCTGATCTCGGTTCCGGCAGGCGGCAGCGGGATGCCGCTGACCGCCACGCCCTCGCCGGCGATGTCCTGCAGTTCGCCGCTCGACTCGCAGAAAAAATGGTGGTGGTCGTGGATATTGGTGTCGAAGTACGAGCGCCCTGGCGCGATTACCACCTCGCGCAGCAGGCCGGCCCCCGTGAACTGGTGGAGAACGTTGTAGACCGTGGCAAGCGATACCGGGATCGAGCGCGCTGCCGCCTCGCCGAACAATTGTTCCGCGGTCACGTGCCGGTCGTCGCCATCGAACAACAGCCGCGCCAGCGCCAACCGCGGCCTTGTCAGCCTCAGCCCTGCGGTTCGTAGGCGTTCTGCCAAGTTTGGCAAAGGCCGCGGCATTTGCATGCCCGATTTGTAGGCGGAAGCTTAAGATAAATCGCGCCGAACGACGCCGTCAATAGGGAGCTGTCTTATTAGTGTCTCAATCGAGGCGTCCTGCTCGCGCCGACCTGTTTTATAAAAAAAATTAAGACCTTAAAACCGGCTCGAACGCCGGTCGGGGCGGGCCCGTTCTCGCTTGCGCCCGCTCACCCGCGGTAGACAAGAACGAAAAACACTGCAGACACCACTACCGCGATTGCGCCGATGCCGATCAAGACGAGGTCGAACCACTGCATGCTGCCCTATACGCCGAGACGGATCGGGAGTATCCCCGGCGCGCGTTTCGGACGCAGCCGGCGGCTCGCCCGAGCCAGCCGCGGTCAGCGCAGCGAGTTGATGTACAGGGCCAGCTCGTCGAGCTGATGCTGCGTCAGGGTAATCGGCACCATCTGCGGGGTGTGCTGGAGCGCATGCGAGACCTTGTGCGCGTTCCAATCGCGGCGCATCGCCAGCTGGTGAAAAGACGGCGCCGTCGCCGTGCCGAACAGGTGGCACTCGGCGCAGACGCTGTCTGAGATCGCCTTCCCCGGCTCGGCCGCGGCGAGCGGCGAGGGCGAACATTGCTGGCCGGCATGGTCGCGCGCCCAGCGCTTGCATTCCCGCCCATAGACGAGCGCCAGGTACGACTGGACCTCGCGGTCGCGTCCGGCCGGATAGGTCTTCAGGTCGTCGATCGCGCTGTGCAGGGCGCGGGTCTCGTTCGGCGTCAGCTCGGCGATCACCGCGCTGCCGCGGGTGATCCCGTAGGTCGTCTGGAGGTAGCCCAGATCCGCCGCGGTCAGGGTCTGGGCCGAGGCGGCGTGCGCCACGCACAGCGCCAACCCGACGAGGCAGCCCGCAACGATCTTCGCCGACATGTTCCTGACCCCCGGTTCGGCCCGATTTCTGCCGCTTCCGGCGGCTGCCGCAACGCTCTCGGTTGCAGACGCCGGCATGGCGCGGCGCCGCGACGATACCCGATTCGACGCCGAACGCCGTCGATTTCCGCACCGGCTGCGGCGCCTGCCGCCCGACCCGCGCTGCGACGAGCGGGCGCGAGACTTTCGCCCTGAAATCGCCTCATTATGTTGACGGCAGCACCCGCGAGAGGCGCAGGGCGAGAAAATAGGAGAGGGAGAATGGCAATCACACGGCGCAGCGTCATCGCACTTCCGGTATTGGCGGCCATGCCGGTGCGTGCCTTCGCCGCCGAGCCCGTGAAGATCGGCTATATCGAGGCACTCACCGGCAACGCCGCGGCGGCCGGGCAGTCGATCAAGCAGGCGGCGGAACTCGCGACCGAGATCATCAACAACCCGCACCCCGAATTGGCGCCGCTGACGCTCGCGACCAAGACCGGCGGCCTGACCAATCTCGGCGGCGCCAAGGTCGAGATCGCCTGGGCCGACAACCAGGGGAGCCCGGCGGTCGCCCAGAGCGACGCGCTGCGCCTGATTACCCAGGACCATGTCGTCGCATTGACCGGCGCCTATCAGTCGAGTTGCACGTTGACCTCGAGCGCGGTGGCCGAGCGTTACGGCATTCCCTACCTCGCCGGCGAGTCGGCGGCAGCGAACCTGACCGAGCGCGGCTACAAATGGTTCTTCCGCACCACCCCCTACGGCCCCGATTTCGCCCGGCTTTACCTCGATTTCCTCGCCGCGGTGGCCAAGACCGGAATGGCCACGAGCAAGATCGCGGTCGTGCACGAGAACACCGACTACGGCACGTCGGTGGCGGATTCGATGGTCCAGACCGCGGCCGCGCGGGGGATCAAGGTGGCGCAGCGCATCGCTTACAACGCCAACGGCACCGACGTGTCGCCGCAAGTGCTCGAACTGAAGAACGGCAAGCCCGATGTCGTGATCTTCATCAGCTACACGTCGGATTCGATCCTCTACCTCAAGACCATGAAGACGCTCGGTTTTCGGCCGCCGATCGTGATCGGCGACGATTCCGGCTTTTCCGATCCGTCCTTCGTCAAGAGCGTCGGGCCGATCGCGCAAGGGGCGCTCAACCGCAGCGCCTTCGTGCCGGGCAAGCCCGACAGCCTGACCTACAAGATCAATGCCCTGTTCAAGAAGAAAACCGGGCGCGACATGGACGACACCACGGCGCGCTCGATGCAGGGGTTCCTGGTGCTGTGCGACGCCATCAACCGCGCCGGCTCGACCAAGCCGGAGGCGATCCGCGACGCGCTGGTCAAGACCGACCTGCCCGCGAGCGCGCTGATGATCAATTACAAGGGGGTGAAGTTCAACGCCCAGGGCCAGAACACTCTCGCCTATTCGCTGATGATCCAGCTGCAGGGCGACCGCTATGTGCCGGTGTGGCCGACCGAAGCGGCGTCGGCCAAGCTCGAATTGCCGTTCAAGGGCTGGAGCTGACTGGAGCCGCCCCGGTGCAGCACCCCCGATGATCCTGCTGCAACTGATCACGGACGGGCTGCTGCTCGGCGCGGTCTATGCGTTGTTCTCGTCCGGGCTGACGCTCATTTGGGGGATGATGAACGTCATCAACTTCGCCCATGGCGATTTCGTCATGCTGGCGATGTATGTGGCGTTTTTCGCCTTCACCCTGTTGAAGCTCGGCCCCGCCGTCTTCGTCCCGCTCGCCGCGATCGTATTGTTCGGGTTCGGCGTGCTCGTCTATGCGGGGCTGGTGCGCTACGTGATGCGCGGGCCGATGCTGGCCCAGATCATCTCCACCTTCGGCCTGGCGCTGGTCATGCAATACACGGCGCTGTGGGTGTTTTCGGCCAATTTCGTCTCGTTGCCGAACACGCTGGTCGGCGGCGTCTACGATGTCGGCGGCATCCGGGTCTCGGCCGCCCGGCTGCTCGCCGGCGCGACGGCGCTGGCGCTGACGCTGGGGATGCATCTGCTGTTGACGCGCACCGATCTCGGCAGCCGCATGCTCGCGGTTTCCGAAGACCGCGTCGCCGCGGCGCTGGTCGGGATCAGGCCAGACCCGATGCAGGCGCTCGCCTGGGGGCTGGGCGCCGCCTCGACCGGCGTCGCCGGGGCGTTGATCGCGCTGTTCTTCTATGTCTCGCCCGGGGTTGGCGACGCCTTCACGTTGATCGCCTTCGTCACCGTATGCCTCGGCGGCTTCGGCAGCGTTCCGGGTGCGCTGCTCGCCGGGCTGGCGATCGGCGTGATCGAGTCGCTTTCGGCCTACTGGCTCGGCCCCGCGATCAAGGACATCGCGGTGTACGGCCTGTTCGTGGCGGTGTTGTGGGTCAGGCCGCAAGGCTTGCTGGGCCGCGCATGAGGCTTTCGCGCGCGTGGCCCGCAGCGCTGCTGCTCGTTCTCGTGGCCTCGCCCTTTTTCAGCTTCAACCCGTTCTACCAGCGGGTCGCGGCGCTGGTCGCGCTGGCTGCGATCTCGGCCTCGGCCTGGAACGTGATCGGCGGTTATGCGGGGCAGGTCTCGTTCGGCCACTCGGTCTATTTCGGCGTCGGCGCCTATGCGGCGCTGCTGGTCTTTACCAAGCTTGGCCTGCCGCCGATCGCCGGCGCCCCGCTCGGCATCCTCGCCAGCCTCGCGATCTCGGTCATCGCCGGCCTGCCCACGTTCCGCCTGCACGGGCATTATTTCTCGATGGCGACGTTTGCCATCGCCGCGCTCGCCGAGTTGCTGATCATCAACTGGAATTTCGCCGGCGGCGCGATCGGCATGATGGGGCCGGCGACCGCACGCTCGCCGGCCGATCTCCTGTTCCGCAGCGCATTGCCCTATTACGCGATCTTTCTCGCTGTGCTCGCAGTGCTGCTCTGGCTGACGCATCGGATGCAGCGCAGCCGGATGGGGTTCTATCTGCGCGCGATCGGTGCGGGGGAGCGGGCGGCGCAAAGCCTCGGTGTGCCGATCCGGCGCTACAAGCTCTACGCGCTGCTGCTGTCGGGCGCGTTTACCGCGCTGGCCGGCTCGCTCTATGCGGTGATGATCGGCTTTATCGACCCGGACAGCGGGTTCGGAGTATTGATCTCGGTAAACATGGTGGTGATGGCGGCGCTGGGCGGCGCGGGAACCCTGTTCGGCCCGCTCGTCGGCGCGGTCATCCTGGTGCCGCTGTCGGAGGCGAGCAACGCCATTCTCGGCGGCGGCAGCAGCGGCGCCGCCTATGTCGCCTATGGCGTCATCATCATGCTGATCGCCCGGTTCTGCCCCGGCGGGCTGGCCGAATGGTGGCGGGTGCTGACCCGCACGAGGCGACGCCGTGCTGCTTGAGGCGCGCGGCATCGTCAAGGCGTTCGGCGCCTTTCACGCGGTTGCCGGCGCCGACCTGCTGCTCGAGGAATCGGAGCTGATCGGCCTGATCGGGCCCAACGGCGCGGGCAAGAGCACTTTTTTCAACTGCCTCTCGGGCGACGCGAGGCCGACCGCCGGCACGATCCGCTTTCGCGGCACCGAGGTCACCGCATTGCCCCCCGCCGCGCACGCGCGCCTGGGCCTGGCGCGCACGTTTCAGGTGCCGATCGTGTTCGACACGATGACGGTGCGCGAGAACGTGATGGTCGGGGCCTTTCTGCGCCATCCGCATCGCCGCGCCGCCGCCGCCAAGGCCGACGAGGTGCTGGCCTTCACCGGCCTCGCCGAACAGGCGAACCTGCCAGCGACCGCGCTCGGCACGCCGGGGCGCAAGCGGCTCGAAATCGCCCGCGCACTGGCGACCGAACCGGTGCTATTGCTGCTCGACGAGGCGCTGGCCGGGCTGCCATCGGCCGAGGTGGAGGCGGCGATCGACCTGGTGCGGCGCATCCACGAGAGCGGCGTGACCCTGATCGTGGTCGAGCACATCATGGAGGTAATCCATCGGCTGACCCGGCGCGTGCTGGTGTTCCACCAAGGCCGCGTGATCGCCGAGGGCACGCCCGCCGAGGTTACTGCCGACCCGGCGGTGATCACCGCTTATCTCGGGCGGCGGGCGCACAAATGAGCGGGCCGCTATTGCGGGTGTCGCACCTCGCCGTTCATTACGGCGATCTCGTCGGCGTCGCCGACGTATCGTTCGAGGTCAGCGAGGGCGCGGCGGTGGCCTTGCTCGGCTCCAACGGCGCCGGCAAGACCACGACCCTCAATGCGCTCGCCGGCCTGGTGCGGCCCGCCGCCGGCAGCATCGAGTGGCGAGGCGAGCGGATCGACGGCGCGCCGCCGCACGCGGTCGTCGGCCGCGGCATCGCGCTGTCGCCGGAAGGCTGGCGGCTGTTCGTGATGCAGAGTGTGGAGCAGAATTTGCGGCTCGGCGCGACCCCGCTCGCCGACCGCTCGCGCCTCGCGCCGCTGCTCGACCGGGTGTTCACGCTGTTCCCGCGGCTCGCCGAGCGCCGCCGCCAGCTTGCCGGCACATTGTCGGGCGGCGAGCGGCAGATGCTCGCGGTCGGGCGGGCGCTGATGAGCGACCCGAAACTGCTGATGCTCGACGAGCCCAGCCTCGGCCTCGCCCCGGCCGTCGTCGACGCGATGTACGAGACGCTGGCGAAATTGCGCGCGGAGGGGCTGACCCTGCTGGTGGCCGAGCAGTCGATGGAGCTTGCGCTCGAGATCGCCGACACCGCCAGCGTCATGCAAACCGGCCGCACCGTGCTCTCCGGCACGGCGCGCGAGATTGCCGACAGCCCGGTCCTGCATCGGGCCTATCTTGGGGCCGCGCTGTAGCCTTGCCGTCGAGGCGCGTGGTGGAGGGCCGATGCGATGAGCTTTACCCGATATGACAGCCTCAAGGGCCGCACGGTTGTCGTGACCGGCGGCGCCACCGGCATCGGCGCCGCGTTTGTCCGCGCCTTCGCCGCCAACGGCGCGCGGGTTGGGTTTCTCGATATCCAGAAAGATGCCGGCACGGCGCTGGCCGATGCGCTCGCAGGCGAGACCGAAAAGCCGGTGTTCGTCGCCTGCGACCTGAGCGACGTGGCGGCGATCGGCGCCGCCCTCGGAGCGGTCCGCGCCGCGCTCGGCCCGGCTGCCGTGCTGGTCAACAATGCCGCCAACGACCAGCGTTACGATTTCGCGTCGATGACCGCGGCCGAGTTCGACCGGATGATGGCGGTAAACTTCCGCCACGTCTTTTTCGCCGCCCAGGCGATCGTGCCGCAGATGCGCGAGCTCGGCCACGGCTCGATCGTCAACATGTCCTCGGTCTCGTGGATGCGCGGCATCCCCGAGCTTGAAGCCTATGCCGCCGCCAAGGCCGCGATCGTCGGCTTCACCAACACATTGGCAAGGGCGGTGGGACCGGCGCGTATCCGCGTCAACGCGATCGCCCCCGGCATGGTATTGACCGAGCGCCAGCGCCGCCTGTGGTTTCGCGACGAAAGCCAGATCGAGGCCGGGCGCGCATTGCAATGCCTGCCTGACCTGATCGCACCCGAAGACATCGCCAATCTCGCCCTGTTCCTCGCCGCCGACGACAGCCGGCTGATCACCCGGCAGTGCATCTCGGTCAACGGCGGAACGCTGTAGCCGGCGCCGCTTCCCTATAGCTGCTCGTTGCCACCCCGGCGACGGGGTGCGATCCTCTCCCGCTGGAAACGCAGCATCGCCGTCCGCCGGCTGGAAATCGCGCCGGCGCGGCGCGGAGGTGGCGCGATGGAAACGACGGATTCCCATCCGAACCCCGGCATCGGCGCATCGCTGAAGCGCAAGGAGGATGCGCGGCACCTGCGCGGGCGCGGCCAGTTCGTGGCCGATATCCGCCTGCCCGGCACGCAGGAAGTCGTGTTTCTGCGCAGCCCCCACGCCCATGCGCGCATTCGCTCGATCACGGTTCCCGAGGTCGCGCG
Organism: Alphaproteobacteria bacterium; assembly: GCA_030041385.1. Lineage (GTDB taxonomy): Bacteria > Pseudomonadota > Alphaproteobacteria > ATCC43930 > CGMCC-115725 > DATARH01. The sequence goes on along the minus strand of JASHNY010000114.1, from coordinate 37,887 downwards.
CGGCCGGGTGTTTACCGCCGCGGACCTGCCGCAAATAGCCCCGATCCGCGTGGTCTCTCAGGCGACTGGCGCCAAGTCGCCGGCCTGGCCACCGCTCGCGACCGACAAGGTTCGCTATGTCGGCGAGGCGATCGCCGCCTGCGTCGCCCCAACCCGGGCCGAGGCCGAAGATCTTGCCAACAGCGTCACGGCCGATTTCGAACCGCTGGCCGCCGTCGTCGATGCGCCGAGCGCGCTGCGCGGCGGCGGAGCGCTCGTCCACGAGCAGTGGGGCGACAACCTCTACATCGAGCGCACGGTCGCCGGCGGCGACATCGATGCGGCGGCGCGGGCGGCGGATGTCGTCGTCACCCGCCAGTACCGCATGAACCGGCAATCGGGCTCGCCGCTCGAAGGCCGCGCCGTGCTTGCCTGCCGCGATCACCGCCTCGACGAACTCGTGATCTATGCCTCCACCCAGACGCCCCACACGATGCGCGTTGCGCTCGGCGAAATCCTGGGGGTCGAGGAGCGGCGCATCCGCGTCGTGGCGCCCGATGTCGGCGGCGGGTTCGGGCCGAAAGCCCGCCTCTATCCCGAGGAATGCATTCTTGCCGCACTGGCCTTGCAGCTCGACCACCCGGTGCGCTGGATCGAGGACCGCGGCGAACACCTGCTGACGGCGGCGCATTGCCGCGACCACCATTACCAATTGACCGCCTATGCCGACCGGCGCGGCCATATCCTCGGCATCGACACCGAGATCATCGTCGATGCCGGCGCCTATGGTTTGTGGCCGCAGGGACCCTACCAGGAAGCCAACATGGCGGCGCGGACCCTGCCCGGCCCGTACACGATCCCGAACTATCGCGCGCGAACCTATACGGTCGCCACCAACAAGGCGCCGCTCGGACCCTATCGGGGGGTGGGGCGTCCCGGCGCGTGTTTCGCGATCGAGCGGACGATCGAGGAGGTTGCGCGCGCCGTCGGCCGCGACCCTGTCGAGGTGCGGATCGAGAACATGATCCCGCCCGAGCGGATGCCGTTCGCATCGATCACCGGCATGCGCTACGACACCGGCAACTACCCGGAAAGCGTGCGGCTTTGTGCCGACCTCTTGCAGCTGGGCCAAATCCGCGAGCGCCAGCGCCGCGGGGAGCCCGACGGGCGCCTGATCGGCATCGGCTTTGCCAGCTTTACCGAGCAGACCGCGCACGGCGCCGCCGAATTCGCCTCGCGCGGCGCATCGATCATCCCCGGCTACGAGAGCTGCACGGCGCGCATCTTGACCGATGGCAGCCTCGTTCTCACCGTCGGCATCCAATCGCACGGCCAGGGGCTGGAAACGACGCTGTCCCAGATCGCCTGCCACGAGCTCGGGATCGACCCGGCGCGGATTTCGGTGCGCCACGGCGACACCGAGAGCACGTCGTTCGGGTTCGGCACGTTCGCTTCGCGCAGCATGGTGATGTCGGGCGGGGCGGTGGCACGCGCCAGCCGGATGCTGCGCGACAAGGTTCTGCGCATCGGCGCTCACCTGCTGCAATGCGACGCGAGCGAGGCGCGGTGCGCCAACGGCGCCGTAGCGGGGCCGCGCGGCGAGGTTTCGATCGCCGAGATCGCCCGTGTCGCACATCTGCGCATGGATGGATTGCCGCCCGGGGTCGAGCCGCTGCTCGAAGCCGCCGCGACCTACGAGCCGGCGATCAGCACCGGGGTCTTTTCCTATGCGACGCACGGCGCCGTCGTCGCGATCGATCCGGAAACCGGAGAGATCGAATTACTGGATTTCGCCGTGGCCGAGGATTGCGGAACCATGGTCAATCCCATGATCGTCGAGGGGCAGATCCGCGGCGGCGTCGCGCAGGGGATCGGCACCGCGCTGTGCGAGCAAATTCCCTACGACGAGCATGGCCAGCCGCTTGCCGCCACCCTGCTCGATTACCATCTGCCCGCCGCGTTCGAATTGCCGGACATCAAGCTCGGGCATCTGCACACTCCCGCCACCGCGAGCGAATACGGGATGAAGGGCATGGGCGAAGGCGGCGCCGTCGCGCCGCCGGCAGCGATCGCCAATGCGGTGCGCGATGCCCTCGCCGGTCTTGGCGCCGAACTCAACGAGACGCCGCTGACATCGCAGCGGGTATTGGCGGCGATCGAACAGGCGCGCAGCCGCGAGTCCCATCGCCACGGGTAGTGGCTGCCCGTCCCCTCTGCTCTAGCAATCGGCGCGCGAGTTCGCGCTTCTGCGCTAATGCGTCGCGCCCGGCGGGGTTGACCGATCGCGGCTCCGGGCGGTACGAGCCGCGCGCAGCAGAACGACGGGATGCGTCACCAACAAGGACGGACGCGGCGGTCCGAATGACGGCGATAGGCGTCAATTCGGCCATCTCGCGACCACCCGGCGCTCGCTCGTAGGTTGCAAGCGTTGCCGACACCGTCTTTCGAGGCGCGACGGTTCGCGCGGGATGTCCTCGTGCAGATCGTCGGCCGCACGGTGGTTCAAAGGAAGGAATGGAAGGGATGCGTCCAATCACTATAGCGCCAGCGCTGCGCCGGATGGCCGCCGCGGCATTGCCGGCGCTCGTTGCGCTGCTCGCCGGCACCACGTTCGCACCGGCCGCGGCGCCGCCGATCGTGATCGGGGGCACGGTGTCGCAGACCGGCGCCTTCGCCGAGGACGCCGATTTCCAGGTCAAAGGCATGCAGCTCGCGATCGCCGAGGCCAACGCGCATGGCGGCTGGCTCGGCCGCAAGCTCGAATTCAAGGTTTACGACGACAAGAGCAATGCCGGCACGGCGGTGCGGCTTTATACCCGGCTGATCACCGAGGACCACGTCGACCTGCTGGTCGGCCCGTATTCGAGCGGCATCACCCAGGCGGTGGCACCGCTGATCAACAAGTACAAGATGGCCACGGTGGAACCGGGCGCCTCGATGCCCGGCATCTACGTCAAGGGCAACGAGTGGAATTTCCAGGGCACCGCCTCGTCGCTGACCTATCTCGACGAATTGCTGCCGATTGCCAAGAAGGGCGGCGCCAAGACGGTCGCGGTATTGGCGCTGAAATCCGCCTTCACGCTTGCCTGCTCGCAGGCCCGCATCGACCAGGCGAAGCAACTCGGGATGAAGGTTGTCTACCAGTCGAGCTATTCGCTGCCGTCGCCCGATTTCGCGGCGATCGGGCTGGCGATCAAGAGCGCGCACCCCGACGTGGTGATCGGCTGCACCTATTTCCCGGACGCGGTCGGCATCGCCAAGGCATTGCATGACCAGGGATTTGCGCCGAAGTATTTCGGCGAGACGGTGGGCACGGTGGAACCGGCCTTCGGCACCGCGCTCGGCTCGCTCGCCAACGGCATAGTCGGCAATACGAGCTGGTGGCCCAACTTCAAGACCGCGAACTCGCCGGCGATCGTCGCCCGCTACAAGGCCATGTTCCACACCGAGCCGGATTACCATGCGATCACCGGCTATGCCTCGATCCAGGTATTGGGAGCGGCGGTGCAAGGCGCCAAGTCGCTCGATCAGGCGAAGCTCCGCAACTGGCTGCTGCATCACACGGTGCCGACCGTGCTGGGGACCTACAAATCCGACCCGAACGGGCTGTCGACCGGGTTTGGCCAATACCTGGTGCAATGGCAGGGCGGCGCCTTGAAGCTGATTACCCCCGCCAAGTTCGCGCAAGCGAAGCTGCTGGTGCCGTATCCCGGCAAGTGACCGCGGGCAGCAGCGAGGACAGAAGCCGAGAGACGCGCTGAAACCATGCTGCTGGCACTGCAATTGCTGTGTGACGGGGTTCTGCTCGGCGGCACCTACGTGCTGATCGCGCAGAGTTTGAACCTGATCTTCGGGGTCATGGGCGTGGTCAACCTCGCCCATGGCAGCTTCATCGTGCTCGCCGGATTGTTCACCGTGTGGTTCGCCGCCCACGCGGCGATCAATCCGCTGCTGGCGATCCCGATCGCGTTTGTGGTGCTGTTCGGGGTCGGCGCGCTGCTGCAGCCGGTATTGCTGGAGCCGCTGATGGGGCTGGGCGCGCAGCAGGCGGAACTGCTGAGCCTGATGCTGACCTTCGGGCTCGATTATGTGCTGATCGAGCTGGGCCTGCAGGTGTTCGGCTCCAGCTATGTCTCCCTGCCCTATCTGCAATCCACCTGGTCGGTGGCCGGCTTGACGATCAGCAAGTCGCTGCTGGTGGGGAGCGCGTTTGCGGCGGCGCTCGCCTTGCTGCTGTCGTTCTGGCTCAACCATACCGGCTTCGGCAAAACGCTGCTTGCCGCGTCGCAATCCGAGGTCGGCGCGGTCTCGATCGGCATCAATGTCCGCCTTGTCCGCCTCGTCGCCTTTGCGATCGGGGTCGGGCTGGCCGGCGCCGCCGGCGTATTGCTGATCCTGGTCGAGCCGATGGCGGCCGAGACGGCGGACGATTTCACGATCCTCGGCTTCGTGCTGATCGCGCTGGGCGGCCTCGGCGACTACCGCGGGGTCGCCATCGCCTCGGTCCTGCTCGGGATCGCCCAATCCGCGGTCGGGTTCGCGATCGGCGGCGACGCCGAGAGTGTGCTGCCGTTTGTGCTGCTGATCCTGTTCATGGCGCTCTGGCCACAGCGTTTCCGGCGCGCGGCCTGATGGCAAAACCGGAAATCGCGGCCGAGGGACGGCAGCAGGCGCGCACCCGCCTGCCGGGGTTGTGGCAGGCGCTGCCATGGGCGGTGATCGTCGCCGCCTTTATCGCGGTGCCGGCCGCCGGCTCGGCCTATGCGGTGCAGCTTGCCACGGACATCCTGGTGGCTTCGGCGCTGGCCTATGGCTGGAACCTGATCAGCGGCTTCACCGGCTACTTGTCGTTCGGCCAAGTCGCATTTTACGGCATCGGCGCGTATGCGACCGCGCTGCTCGTCAGCAACACGCCGGTGCCGTGGTACGCCGCGGTCTGCATCGGCGGGCTGCTGGCGACGCTCCTCGCGGTCATCCTCGGCCCGATCCTCCTGCGCGTGCGCGGCATCCTGTTTGCGCTCGGCATGCTCGGGCTGGGACGCATTCTGATGGTGCTGTTCTCGGACTGGGATTATGCCGGCGGCGGCAACGGCATGACCTTGCAGGCGGTGCTGGACCCGACCGCGATCTATATCGGCGCCGGGTTGCTGGCCGCGGCGAGTTTTGCGATCAACCTGTGGTTCGCCCGCTCCGGCTTCGGCCTCGATGCGATGGGCATCCGCGAGGACGAGGCCGCCGCCGCCGCGGTCGGCGTCCCGACGACCCGGGTCAAGGTGATCGCCTTCGCGTTGAGCGCCGTCCTCGCCGGGCTTGCCGGCGGGCTCGTCGCCTGGAACCGCAGCTATATCGATCCGCCCAGCATGTTCGATCCGACGATCGACCTGCAAACCGTCGTTTTCGTATTGTTCGGCGGCATGGGCACGGTGTGGGGGCCGTTCATCGGCGCCTTGATCCTGACCATTGCCGGCGAGCAGTTGCTGGTCGCCTTGCCGAACCTGGAGCTGGCGCTTTACGGCCTGCTGGTGATCGTCATCGTCCGCGCCTTGCCGGGCGGGCTGGTTTCGCTCGCCAACCGCTGGGGCTGGCTGATGCGCCCGATCGTGCTGGCGCCGCGGCAACTGCCGGCGGGCGAGCCGCCCCCGCCGCGCGCGGCGCCGGGACGGTTGGGCAGCGCGGAACCGCCGGCGCCGGTGCTTGCGGTGGATGGACTCGGCGTCAGGTTCGGCGGTCTCGTCGCCGTGGACGGCGTCTCATTCGCGATCGCGCCCGGCGAAACCATCGCCATCATCGGCGCCAACGGCGCCGGCAAGACCACCCTGTTCAACGCCATCACCGGGTTTGTGCCGGCGAGCGGCGGCGAGATCCGGTTGCACGGGCGGCCGGTGACGCGGCTGCCGAGCCATCGCCGGGCCCAGCTCGGCATGGCGCGGACCTTCCAGATCCCGCGCCTGATGCGGCCGATGACGGTGTGGGAGAATGTGCTCGCTGCCGCCCGGCACGGTGGCCAGGCCCATCGCGCGGTGGCGCACGCGGTCTGGGTGGTGCGCACGGTGGGGCTTGCCGAAATGTGGCTCGTCCCGGTGGGCCGTCTCACCCCGGGCCAGCAGCGCCTGCTCGAATTCGCCCGGGTGCTCGCGCTCAACCCCGATCTCGTCCTCCTCGACGAGGTGATGGCCGGGATGACCAAGGACGAGCAGGAAGACGTGCGGGCCGTGATCCGCCGGCTCGGCGGCTATGGCGTCGGCGCCGTCGCGATGGTCGAGCATGTGATCCCCGCCATCGCCGACCTGGCGGACCGCATGGTCGTACTCGATTTCGGCCGCAAGATCGCCGAGGACACGCCCGACCGGGTGTTGCATGACCCCGAAGTGATCCGTGCCTATCTCGGCGAGCCGCCGCCATGAGCGAGGCGGCAACGGCCCTCGCACTCGAGGATGTGGTCGCCGGCTATGGCCCGGTCACCATCCTGCACGAGGTGTCGCTCGTGCTCGGCCCCGGCGAGGTCGTGGTCGTGCTGGGCGCCAACGGCGCCGGCAAGACGACCCTGTTCCGTGCCATCGCCGGCCTGCTGGCGCCGCGCTCGGGCCACATCCGCCTCTACGGCGAGGCGATCGAAGGGCGCACCGCCCATGCCGTCACCCGCGCCGGCATCGGCCATGTGCCGAGCGGGCGCGAATTGTTTCCGCGACTGACCGTCGCCGACCATCTCGATCTCGGCGGCCGGCTCTGCCTGCCCGCTCGGCGCGCCGAGCTTAAGGAGCGCATGTTCGGTCTGTTTCCGGTGCTCCACGAGCGGCGGCAGCAGCGCGCCGGCACGCTTTCGGGCGGCGAGCAGCAGATGGTGGCGATCGCGCGCGCGCTGATGACCGACCCGCGGGTGCTGCTGCTCGACGAGCCGTCGACCGGGCTGGCGCCGAAGATCGTAATCTCGGTGTTCGAAATCCTGCCGCTGCTGAAGGCCCAGGGGGTCAGCGTGCTGCTGGCCGAGCAGAGCCTGACCCTCGGCCTCTCGGCCGCCGACCGCGCCTATGTGCTCGACCACGGCCGCATCGTGCTTTCCGGTTCGGCGAGCGAACTGGCCAACGACCGCCGGGTCGTGGACACCTATCTCGGCCGCTGAGCCGCGGCGGCGGAACGTATTGCCGCCGCGCCCGGTTTACGGTCACATGATGAAGAACCCGCTCAACTGGCGCGAAATCGCGGCCCTGGCGGTGGTCGCCGGGATGATCGCGCTCCCGGCGCTGTTCGCCTATTTCCGCTTCGCCGTATAGGCGTCCCGGGCCGCCCGCGCGCGGAGCAGCTCCGCAACCGCGCGGCATCTACTCCCAGAACGCCATGACGATGCGGTTCGAGTCGTCGAGGATCAGGTCGAGCCGGTTGGGATCGTGGATGATCCCGCCCACCCCATGCGTCGGCGCAATCGTGCGAAAGCCGCGCGGCAATTCTGCGGCCGTGACCACGCCCGGACCGCCCGGGCCGTTTTCGACAAATTTCTTGCCGATCAGATCCTTGCCGCTCAACGCCTTGATCGTCGTCTGGGTGACCCCCGGCAATTGCATCAGCTGGAGCGCGTTGGCCGCGGCGCGGACGCGCACCCCCTTGAACGTATGGCCGATATCGAGCGGAAATATCGCGCTGACCGGCATGAAGCCGTCGGCTTTCTGCGATTGCTCGGGGCTCTGGGCGACGAATTGCAGATCGAGCACGTCGTCGGCCGGGCGGCCATAGAAGAACGGCACCAGTTCGGGCGCGCTCCACCCGTCGGAGCTGGCCAGGCCGGTAACCCGCACGATATCGATCTTGGGCTCGGCGGAACCGCGCAACACCTCGATGCTGGTCACATACAACACCGGCACTTCGATCGGACGGGTCGCCCCGGCCGGGCCGGCGGCGTTGTTTTCGGCGGCGTTCTCGCCTTCCTCCTCGGGGTACCCCGCGGGCTGGTTGGCCGCGGCGGGCGGCGCCGCCATCTGCGCCGACGACGGTGCGTTCTGCGCCCCCGCGATTCCGGCAGACCCGACCGTCAGCGCAGCGGCCGCGGCCAGCGCGCAAAGCTTCGGAACGATCTTTGTCATCCGCATCTCCCGCTATCGGATGCCGCCACGCCGGAGCGGCATTCGGCCGTGGTTGCTAAACCGTCGGCGATGGGATCGGGACCGGCGAGCGGGCGACGCCGTCGAGGCCGCGAGGCTCGGCTTCCGCCTGGCGCATCCGCTCGAGCCGATCGAGCACAAGGTCGGTCGCACGCATCTTGGTCATCCGGCAATAGGTCGTCTCGGAAGTGGCGAAGCTGCCGTTCTCGAACAGCTTGTTGACCGGCTCGCCGCCGCCGCACACGCTGAAATACCCGCAGCGCTCGCGGCACAACGCCACCCCCGCGCGAATATCCGCCAGCATCTTGGCCAGCACCGCCCGCCCGGCCATATCGACGAGCCGGTCGCGGTTGATGTTGCCGATGATGAAATCGCCGTAATCGGAATTTCTCAAGCCGAGAAGTTCGGGGGAGAACGTGGCGATGTTGCCGCGCCAATCCATGCTCGTCACCGCAAACGGCTCGACCAATTGGTTGAAGAAGCGCGCCTCCTGCGGCCGCAACACCTGGCGGGTCGTATCGTCGATTTCGCGGATGAAGGCGATCTTCCCCGGCGCCGCCGCCGAAAGGCGCCAGAACTCGCTGAGAAAACGGTAATACGCCTGCTCGATATCGGCCGCGGCGAACGTTTCCGAGACGTGGCTGCCCTCGGTTTCCTCGACGTTGAAGCAGACGTCGGAGATGCCTTCCGCGATGTAAAACTCGAACATCTCGCGCGGGACCGCGAGGCTCTCCGACGACAGCACCGAGATCACGTGAAACGGCACCCGATGGTCGCGCAGCCGCCGCAGCCCGGCGACCGTCTTGTCGAACGTGCCGCGGCCTGCGCGGGTCACCCGGTTGCGGTCGTGCAGCCGCTTCGGCCCGTCGATGCTGACCCCGATATTGACGTGGTGCTCGATGAAAAACCGGCACCACTTGTCATCGATCAACGTGCCGTTGGTCTGGAACGAGTGGCCGACCGCCAGGTCGGCGGGTTTCAGCTCATCGACCAGGCGAAATGCCCGGCGGTAGAACTCGATCGGCAATACCATCGGCTCGCCGGCATGCCAGACAATGCTGAGCTCGCCGGCGGCCCAGCCGGAGGCAAAGACCTGCGCAAACAGGTTGCGCAGCGTTTCTTCCGCGATCACCGCCTTGTTGGAGCGGTCCGGCAGATAGCAATAGCGGCAATCGATATTGCAGAACGGGGTCGGCTGGATGACGAGAAGCTGAATTTGCGGCTGTTGCGGGCCGTTCATGGCGCGCCGTCCGGTCCGTTTTCACCAGTTGTGGAACCAGTTTCCCCAGTTCCGCCAATTGTGCCAGTTCGGCCAATTGCGCCAGTTCGGCCAGCCCCAGCCCCAGCGGAAATTGCCCCAGGCGAGACGCTGTTCGGCCTTGGCCGCCGCTTCGCGGTCGCCGGCGACCTCGGACACCGCGGCGCGGATGGCGGCAAGCCGCTCCGAAACGCGCTCGTGATCGACCGTCGGCGGCTGCGCGTCGGCCGGGTCTTGGCTTGCCAGCGCCGGAGCCGCCGCGCCCAATGCCAGCGACACCCCGAGCGCGCCGGCCGGCATCAGATGACTCACGGTTTTCAAATACTTCTGGCGCAGAGACAACGGCTCCTCCATCGTCGGCGACCGGTAAGTCTGCGTATTGTGGGAGGGATCATCGCGCTGTCGGCGATAAGCTCCACACATCCCCCCGGACCTCTCAAAATACGGTGCCGGCCGGGCGGTCATCCCTGATACGGAACTAATCAGAAGCCGGCTTCTGCGTCAATTTCACGCGCTTCTGCCGCATCGCCGGTTGCCTGCACCGGTTCCGCCCACGGTGGCCGCAGCGCGCCGATCCGTGCATAGACCGGGCAATCCGGTTCGTGGGCGCCCGGCAGATAGCCCACGCTCATCAGGAATTCGCCGACGATCTCGCCCCCGGTGAAGCGAAAGGTACGGCGGAACAGCCGGGTCCATTCGGGCAGCGGACGCGGGTGGTGGGCGCGCAGCCAGGCATCGAATGAGCCGTATTGCGCCCGCAACTCCTGGACCTTGCGAGCGTTGTCGATGACCGCGGCGATCTTGAGCCGATTGCGGATGATCCCGGAGTCGCCCATCAGCCGGGCCACGTCGTCATCGCCAAAGGCGGCGACGCGATCGACGGCGAACCCGGCAAACGCGCTCCGAAAAGCCTCCCGCTTGCGCAACACGGTCAGCCACGACAGGCCGGCCTGGTTGATTTCGAGCGCCAGGCGTTCGAACAGCACCGCCTCGTCCCCCGCCGGAAAGCCGTATTCGCTGTCGTGATAGGGGCCGTGCAGCGGATGCCCGGGAGCGGCGCGGCAATAGGCGGCGGTCATCTCACGCTTCTTCCAGCTCGATCAGGGTCCCGCAGAAATCCTTGGGATGCAGGAACAGAACCGGCTTGCCGTGCGCGCCCGGCCGCGGCTCGCCGCCGCCCAATATCCGCGCGCCCGCGGCGGCAAGGCGGTCGCGCGCCGCACGAATGTCGGCGACCTCGTAGCAGATATGGTGCATCCCGCCGGCGGGATTGCGCCCGAGAAACTCGCGCACCGGCGAATGGTCGCCGAGCGGCTCCAGCAATTCGATGCGGGTGTTGGGCAGATCGACGAAAACCACCGTCACGCCATGTTCGGGCAGCGCGTGCGGGCCGGATACGCTCGCCCCGAGCAGGTCGCGGTAGCGCGCAGCCGCCGCGGCCAAATCGGGCACGACGACGGCGACGTGGTTGAGCCTGCCGATCATTTCAGCCTCACAACCGGACCACCTGGATCTCGATCACCGGGCGCTTGCCGAGAAAGTCGCTGAGGCCGCGGCGCAGCGCGCGGCGGGCCGCCTCGCTCAGCGTGTCGTCGTCGCGGCGCAGCGGCCCCGGTATCGCCTCCAGCGCCTCGGCGACGCGATCGCCGAGGCTCGCGGCAATCTCCGGAACCGCCTCGACGTCGGCGAGGCCGATCAATGTAACCCGCGGCGAGGCGACAAGCCGTCCCCGGCGATCGACGACGAGGCTTGCCACCGCCCCGCCATTGCCGGCGACGCGCCGGCGCTGCTGAAGCGCCGGCCCATCCACCGGCAGCAGCGTGTTGCCGTCGCTGGCGACACGCCCGGCCGGAACCTCGCCGACGACCGCGGCGCCGGCGGTATCGAGCCGAACGACCGCGCCGTTTTCGATGACCAGCACCTCGTTGACCTGGCAGTCGCGCGCCAGTTCGGCATGTGCCGCCAGATGCCGCGCCTCGCCGTGCACCGGGATCGCGACTTGCGGCCGCACCAGCTGGTACATGCGCACCAGCTCGTCCTGGCAGGGATGCCCGGAGACGTGAACGAATTCGTCGGTCTCGGTGACGATATCGACGCCGAGCCGCGCCAGCGCATTCTGCAATCGCCCGATCGCCTTTTCGTTGCCGGGAATGACCTTCGACGAAAAGATCACCACGTCGCCGGGCTCGAGCGTGACATGGGCATGGTCGTCGCGGGCGATCCGCGACAGGGCGGCGCGCGGCTCGCCCTGGCTGCCGGTGCAGATCAGCACGATGCGGTCGCGCGGCACATAGCCGGCCTCTTCCTCGGTCAGAAAACGCGGTACATCGGCGAGATAGCCGGTTTCCCGCGCCGCCTTGTCGATGCGCCACAGCGAGCGGCCAACCAGCGCCGCGTCGCGCCCGTGCGCCTGCGCCGCATGGGCGATCGTCGCGAGCCGGGCGACGTTCGAGGCAAAGCAGGCGACCGCGACCCGGCCGTCATAGCGGCCGATCAATTCAGTCAGCGACTCACGCAACTCGCCCTCGGAGCGCGAAGAGCCCGGCCGCAATGCGTTGGTCGAATCGCAGACGAGCGCCAAGACGCCCTCATCGCCGAGCCGCCGCAGCGCCGCCTCGTCGCTGACCTCGCCGATCAGCGGGTCGGGATCGAGCTTCCAGTCGCCGCTGTGCAATACCGTGCCGGCGGGGGTGCGGATCACCACCGCGTTCGGCTCGGGGATCGAGTGGGTCAATGTAATGAGTTCGAGCGCGAACGGCCCGATCTCGAACCGCCCGGACATCGGCACGATCGTGATCGGCACCCTGTCGGCGAGCCCGACCTCGGCCAGTTTCGCGCGCAATAACGCGGCGGTGAACGGCGTCGCCCAGACCGGGCAGCGCAATTGCGGCCACAAATACGGGATCGCGCCGATATGGTCCTCATGCGCGTGCGTGGCGACGATGCCGAGCAGCCGGTCGCGGCGCTCGACGATGAATTGCGGGTCGGGCATCACCACGTCGAGCCCGGGCTGGCTGTCGTCGCCGAAGGTGACGCCGCAATCGAGCATCAACCACTCGCCGCCATAGGCGTAGAGGTTGAGGTTCATGCCGATTTCGCCCGAGCCGCCGAGCGGCACGAAATACAGCCCGTCCGGGTCGCGGTCGCACAGAGGGGAAGCCGAGGCGGCCTTGCGTCCGTTCATTTGTTGGTGTTGTGCCGGTAGATCAGGCGCAGACCCCACAGGGTCAGGTCGCGGTCGACCGTCTCGATCGTCTCGGTCGCACCGGCGAACAGCGGCGCCAGGCCGCCGGTGGCGATGACGCCCATCACCTCCCCGCGTTCTTCGCGGATGCGCCTGACAATCCCCTCGATCAAGCCGACATACCCCCAGAACACCCCCGACTGCATGGCCGGCACGGTACTGCGGCCGACCACCGAGGGCGGACGCAGCATCGCCACGTGCGGCAATTGCGCCGCCGCCATTTCCAACGCCTGCAACGACAGATTGGGTCCGGGCGCGATCACCCCGCCGCAGTAATTGCCATTGCGGTCGACGATGTCGAAATTGGTTGCAGTGCCGAAATCGACGACGACCAGCGGCGGCTTGTAGCGATCTTGCGCGGCGACCGAGTTGGCGACGCGATCGGCGCCGACATCCTTTGCCGGCATGTCGACATCGATACCGATGCCGACGCTGCAATTGGGCTTTCCGACCACCAGCGGCTCGCAATTCAGATAGCGCTGGCACAACTGGATCAGGTTGAACATCGCATCGGGCACGACATTGCCGATGATCGCCGCATCGATGTCGGCCGGCTTCAGCCCGGCCAGCGACAGCAGCTGAGTGAGCCAGATCGCGTATTCGTCGGCAGTGCGGCGGGAATTGGTCGAAATCCGCCACGACGCCAGCAGCTCATCACCGCTGTAGACGGCGAAGACCGCATTGGTGTTGCCCGAGTCGATCGCCAGCAGCATGGCGCCTCACCCTGCAGAAGCCGGAAAGATGTCGCCCGCGGCAATGCGCCGGTGGCGCAGGCCCTCTTCGAGCAACAATGCGCCCGTCTCGTCGAGATCGACAAACCTTCCCTGCAATGTCGCCCCGTCGAGCCGCACGCGGATCGCCTCGCCGATGCCGCTCGCGCGTTCGCGCCAGGCGAGGCGGATCGGGCCGAACCCCTCAATGCGCCACACCCGCTCCCACCGCTCGAACCCTGCGGCAAATCCGGCAAGGACCGTGCCGGGCGCAACGCCGGAAATGCCCTCCCCGGCGAGCGAGGTCGCCGCGAATTCGACATTGGGCGGCGACGTGGCGAGGTTGACCCCGACGCCGATCACGACGAATTCCGCCGCCATGCCCGCCGTTTCCGATTCGAGCAGGATGCCGGCGAGCTTGCGCCCGTCGAGCAGCAGGTCGTTGGGCCATTTGCAGCGCAGCTGCCGTGCGGGGGGAAGCAGCGGCTCCAGCGCTTCGGCCAGGGCCAGCGCGGCGACAAAGCCAAGCTGGGCGGCGCGCGCCGGCGCGCAATCCGGCCGCCACAGCAGTGAGGCGTAAAGGTTGCCCGGCGGCGATACCCATTCGCGGCCGCGGCGCCCGCGCCCGGCGGTCTGCGCCTCGGCCCAACAAATCGTCCCGCCTGCCGCGCCGTCACGCGCCAGTTGCTTCAATTCGTCGTTGGTGCTGCCGATCGTGTCGTAGTGCAGCAGCCGGAAGGCCGAGGGAAGCGGCGGCGCGACCGCTGTCATTTCCCGAACAGAGAGGCCGCTGCGGCCTGCGCGGGACCCACGATCGGATCGGGCAGCAGGATGAAAAACAGGGTCACGATTGCGGTAACCAGCAATACTCCCTTCAATTCCGCAGAGATCGGCCGGTCGAACGCGGCGAGCGGTTCGTCGAAATACATCACCTTGACGATCCGCAGATAATAGAACGCGCCGACCACGCTGGCGAGCACGCCGATGATCGCGAGGCCGTTCAGGTGGGCGTCGATGGCGGCAAGAAAGATGTAGAGCTTGGAAAAGAACCCGGCGGTCGGCGGCACCCCCGCCATCGCAAACATGAAGATCGCCAAAGCCAGCGCCAGCCCCGGCTGCGTCCGCGCCAGCCCCGCGAGGTCGGCAATGCCCTCGGCCATCTGCCCATTGCGCCGCATGCACAAGATGACCGCCCAGGTGCCGAGGTTCATGAACAGGTAGATCGCCATATAGACGAGCACGCCGCGGATGCCGGACGACGTCCCCACCGCCAGCCCGATCAGCGCATAGCCGATATGGCCGATCGAGCTGTAGGCCATCAGCCGCTTGATATTCGACTGGGCAATTGCGGCCACGGAGCCGAGGATCATCGAGGCGACCGACAGAAACACGATGATCTGCCGCCACTCGGCGAGCAGCGGGCCGAACGGCTCGACCAGGAAGCGAATGAACAGCGCGATCGCCGCCATCTTGGTCGAAACCGCAAAGAACGCGGTGACCGGGGTCGGCGCCCCTTCGTAGACGTCGGGCGTCCACATGTGGAACGGCACCGCGGAAACCTTGAAGGCGAGCCCGATCGCGACGAAGACGAGGCCGATGATCAGCCCTGCCGACGGCGCGCCGCCACTGCTGACTGCGGTCGCCAGCGCGGCGAAGTTGGTGGTTCCCGTGAACCCGTAGACCAGCGAGGCACCGTAGAGCAGCAGCCCCGAGGCGAGTGCGCCGAGCACGAAATACTTGAGCCCCGCCTCGCTCGACCGCGGCGAATCGCGGTCGAAGCTGGCGACGACATAGAGTGCAAGGCTCTGCAATTCGAGGCCCAGATACAGCGTGATCAGGTCGTTCGCCGAAACCATGATCATCATGCCGGTGCTCGCCAGCATGACCAGCACCGGAAACTCGAACCGGGCGATGCCGTGGTCTTCGAAATACCGCATGCCCATCAGGATCGTGACCGCCGAGCCGAGCAGCACCAGCGTTTTCATGAACGCGGCGAACGGGTCGGTGACGAACATGCCGTAGAAACTGACGCGGGGTTCGAGCCCGACCCGCACGGCCAGGCCCAAGGTGACGACCAGCGCCAGGACGGCGAGCCACGACACCAGCCGGCTGGATCCTTCGCCCCGGAACACCCCGATCAGCAGCAGCAGCATCGCCGAGCACACCAGCACCAGTTCGGGCAGGGCCGGCAACAACGCGGGCGGAGCGAAGGAATGCATGGCGCTTCGCCCTAGTTCAGGCTGGCGTGAAGGGCCGCGCCGGCCGTCGCAGCGTTGACCTGGGCAACAAGGTGGTCGATCGAGGCGCGGATCGGCGTCAAAAACGAATTCGGATAAATCCCCATCCACAACACCAGCAGGATCAGCGGCGCAAACACCGCCTTTTCCCGGAACGACAGATCGAGCATGCCGCGCAAGTCGTCGCGGGTGATCGTGCCGAAGATGATCCGGCGATAGAGATAGAGCATGTAGGCCGCACCGAGGAACATCGCGGTCGCCGCCAGGAAACATTCCAGCGTCGACACCCGGTACGTGCCGAGCAGAATCAGAAACTCGCCGACAAACCCGCTCGTCCCCGGCAATCCGATCGAGGCCAAGGCGAACGCCATGAACACGAAGGCGTAGGCCGGCATGCGCGTGACCAGCCCGCCATAGCGGTCGATATCGCGGGTATGCAGCCGGTCATAGACGACGCCGACGCACAGGAACAGGGCGGCCGAGACCAGGCCGTGGCTCAGCATCTGGATCATCGCGCCCTGCACGGCTTCGCTCGTGACCGCGAAGATGCCCATCGTCACGAAGCCCATATGGGCAACCGACGAATAGGCGATCAGCTTCTTCATGTCGGTCTGTGCCAGCGCGACAAACGAGGTGTAGATCACCGCCACCGCCGACAGCGTGAACATCAGCGGCGTGAAATAGGCCGAGGCGAGCGGAAACATCGGCAATGAAAAGCGGATCAGGCCGTACCCGCCCATCTTCAGCAGGATGCCGGCGAGAATCACCGACCCCGCGGTCGGCGCCTCGACATGCGCATCGGGCAGCCAGGTGTGCACCGGCCACATCGGCACCTTGACCGCGAACGAGGCAAGAAACGCCAGCCACAGCCATTTCTGCAGCCCGGCCGGGAAATGATGGGTCAGCGCCACGGTGATGTCGGTCGTCCCGGTCTGGAAATAGACCGCGAGGATCGCCAGCAGCATCAATACCGAGCCGAGAAACGTATAGAGAAAGAACTTGAATGCGGCATAGACGCGGCGCGGTCCGCCCCATACCCCGATGATCAGGAACATCGGGATCAGGACGCCTTCGAAAAACACATAGAACAGCACGAAATCGAGCGCCGAAAACAAACCGACCATCAGCGTCTCGAGGACGAGGAAGGCGATCATGTATTCGCGGACCTGGCTGTGCACCGATTGCCAGCTCGCCAACACGCAGATCGGGGTCAACAGCGTCGACAACAGCACGAAGAACAGCGAAATGCCGTCGATCCCCATGTGATAGGTGATCTCGAACCCGCCGATCTGGACCCAGTTCGCGCGCTCGACAAACTGGAACGCCGCGGTGTTCGGGTCGAAGCCGATCCACAGCAGCAGCGACAGCAGGAACACGATCACCGAGGTCGACAGCGCGATGTTTCTGGCGTTGCGCGCGACGACCGCCTCGTCGCCGCGCGCAAGCATGATGAAGAACACGCCGACCAGCGGCAGGAACGTTACCAGCGTCAGCAGCGGCCAATGGGTCATCGTGCCGTCGTCCGCTCTGCGCCGATGCCGTCGGTCGCGGACCCGACCCGTGGATCTGGGGAAGGCCCGGTCAAGACCGGCGACGATGGGACTATGGGAAGGAAGCTCACGTGCCCGCTCACCGTGGGATCAAGTACCAGGTGACCAGCGCCACCACGCCGATCAGCATGACGAAGGCGTAATGATAGACGTAGCCGGTCTGCAATTTGCTCGCCTCCCGCGCCAGCTCGCGCGTCGCAGCGGAAATGCCGTCGGGGCCGAGCCCGTCGATGATCGTGCCGTCGCCGGTTTTCCACAGCCCGTCGCCGAGCACAAACGCGGTGTGCACGAACAGCCGGTCGTACAATTCGTCGAAGTACCATTTGTTGAGCAGGAACAGGTACAGCGCGCGGAACCGCATCGCCAGCGCCGCCGGGATCCCTGGCCTGACCATGTAGCACAGATAGGCCACGGCGATGCCGAGCAGCGCGCAGACCAGCGGCAGATAGGCAATGGCCGCCGGGATCGATTCGACCCCGCCGAGCGAATTGTGTGCCGGCAGAACCAGGATCGAGGCCTTCCAGAAGGCGGTGCGGCCTTCGCCGATGAAAAAGCCCCTGGTGAAATATCCCGCAACGGTGGCGCCGGCGGCCAGCACGAAGAGCGGGATCAGCATGACCCACGGGCTCTCGTGCACATGGTGCATCGTCTCGGCATCGGCGCGGGGCTTGCCGTGGAACGTCATGATGATCAGGCGCCACGAGTAGAACGCCGTCAGGAATGCCGTGAACGTGCCCAGGCAATAGGAATAGCGCCCGACCGCGTCGCCGGCCGCCCACGACGCGGCGAGGATCGTGTCCTTCGAGAAATAGCCGGAAAACAACGGGATGCCGGCCAATGACAGGCTGCCGATCCACATCACCGCATAGGTGTAGGGAATCTTCTGCCACAGCCCGCCCATGCGGCGCATGTCCTGCTCGCCGCCGACCGCGTGGATCACCGATCCGGCGCCGAGGAACAGCAGCGCCTTGAAGAACGCGTGGGTGAACAGGTGAAAGATCGCCGCACCATAGGCGGAGACGCCGGCGGCGAAAAACATGTAGCCGAGCTGCGAGCACGTCGAATAGGCGATGACCCGCTTGATGTCGTTCTGCGCCATGCCGATGCTGGCGGCAAACATCGCCGTGGTGCCGCCGATCACGCCGACCACGGCGAGCGCGGTGGCCGAATATTCGAACATCGGCGACAGCCGCGCCACCATGTAGACCCCGGCGGTGACCATCGTCGCGGCGTGGATCAGCGCCGAGACCGGGGTCGGGCCCTCCATCGCGTCGGGCAGCCAGGTGTGCAGGCCAAGCTGGGCCGATTTGCCCATCGCACCGACGAACAGCAGGATGCAGGCCAGGGTCAGCGACGGCACCCGCCAATGCAGGAACTCGATCGTCGTGCCGACCGCGCTCGGCGCCTTGGCGAATACGGTGCCGAAATCGAGCGAGCCGAACACGACGAACACCGTGAAGATGCCGAGGGCAAAGCCGAAATCGCCGATGCGGTTGACCACGAAGGCCTTGATCGCGGCGGCGTTGGCCGTAGGCCGGTCGCTCCAGAACCCGATCAGCAGATACGAGGCGAGCCCGACCCCTTCCCACCCGAAAAACAATTGCACGAAATTGTCGGCCGTCACCAGCATCAGCATGAAGAAGGTGAACAGGCTCAGATAGGCCATGAACCGCGGAATGTGCGGGTCATGGGCCATGTAGCCGATCGAGTAGATGTGCACCATCGCCGACACCAGGGTGACGACGACCATCATCACTCCCGACAGCGTGTCGAGCCGCAGCGACCACGATACGTCGACCCCGCCGGAGACGATCCAGCTCGCCAGCGGGATGATCTGGGCGTCGTGTTGGCCGAGGATGCCGTAGAACACGACCGCGGCGAGCGCGGCCGAGACGATCAGCCCCGCGCAGGTGACGAGCTCCGCACCGCGGTCGCCGATCGCGCGACCGCCGAAGCCGGCGATCACGGCGGCCAGAAGCGGCAGGAACACGACGACGATCGCCACCGCCTCAGCCCTTCATCATGTTGATGTCTTCGACCTGGATCGTGCCGCGATTGCGGAAATAGACGACGAGGATGGCAAGCCCGATCGCCGCCTCGGCCGCTGCCACGGTCAACACGAACATCGCGAAGACCTGGCCGGCGAGATCCTGCAGCACCACCGAGAAGGCGACAAAGTTGATGTTGACCGCGAGCAGCATCAGCTCGATCGACATCATGATGATGATGACGTTCTTGCGGTTGAGGAAGATGCCGAAGATCCCAAGCGTAAACAGGATCGCCGCGACAGTGAGGTAATGCCCGAGCCCGACCATCACACACCGTCCACCGGCTCGCCGACGCGAACCTTGACCACCTCGACCGACTGCGCGCGGGTCCGCGCCAGCTGCGCCGCGATCGACTGGCGCCGCGTGCCGACCCGGTGGCGCAGGGTCAGCACGATCGCCCCGATCATCGCCACCAGCAGGATCACCCCGGCGGTCTGGAACGCGAAGATGTAGCGCGTATAGATCAGGTCGCCGAGCGCGCGCGTGTTGGTGAGGCTGATCCCGCCGACGAGCATCGGCGCAGCCTTGGCCGTGGCCACGCTGGGCGCCAACTCCCAGCTGCCGAAAATCAGGATCAGTTCGGCGAGAAGGATGAAGCCGATCAGCGCCCCGATCGGAAGATAGCGGAGGAAACCGCTGCGCAGTCGCGCGAAATCCACGTCGAGCATCATCACGACGAACAGGAACAGCACCGCGACCGCGCCGACATAGACGATGACCAGGATCATCGCCAGGAACTCCGCCCCCATCAGCACGAACAGCCCGGCGGCGTTGAAGAAGGCGAGAATCAGGAACAGGACCGAATGGACCGGGTTGCGCGCCGACACGACCATCACGCCCGAGGCGACCGCGACCGCCGAAAAGGCATAGAACATGATGGTCTGGATGATCATTGCGGCGTCACCGCCGCGCTCGCAGGCAGGCGGCTCATCGATACGGCGCCTCGAGCGACAGGGCTTTGGCGATCTCGGCTTCCCAGCGGTCGCCGTTCGCGAGCAGCTTCTCCTTGTTGTAGAACAGCTCCTCGCGCGTCTCGGCGGCGAACTCGAAATTCGGCCCCTCGACGATCGCATCGACCGGGCACGCCTCCTGGCAATAGCCGCAATAGATGCATTTGGTCATGTCAATGTCGTAGCGGGTCGTGCGCCGGCTGCCGTCCTCGCGCGGCTCCGCCTCGATCGTAATCGCCAGTGCCGGGCAGATCGCCTCGCACAACTTGCAGGCGATGCAGCGCTCCTCGCCACTGGGGTAGCGGCGCAGCGCATGCTCGCCGCGAAAGCGGCCGCTGAGCGGCCCCTTCTCATACGGGTAGTTGACCGTCACCGACTGCCGGAACATGTAGCGCAGAGTCAGCGCCATGCCCGACAGCAGCTCGCCCAACAACAGGCCGCGCGCGCCGCGCGCCAGAAAGCTCATTGCTCGATCCTCACCCCCACCATAGAGCCGCGCGCTCCACTGTCAACGGACCGGAACCCAGCCCATCCCGGTCAATACCCCCGCGGTCAAGACCAGCCATAACAGCGAAAACGGCAGAAACACCTTCCACCCCAGGCGCATCAACTGGTCGTAGCGAAAGCGCGGGAAGGTTGCGCGCACCCACAGGAAGCAGAAGCAGACAAACGCCACCTTCAGCGCCAGCCATACCGGCCCCGGCACCCAGGTGAACGGCACCACCCCGAACGGCGCGAGCCACCCGCCGAGAAACAGGATCGTGGTCATCGCGCTGACCAGGATCATGTTGCCGTATTCGCCGAGGAAGAACAGGGCGAAGGTCATCGCCGAATACTCGACGAAATAACCGGCGACCAACTCCGATTCGCCCTCGGGCAGGTCGAACGGCGCCCGGTTGGTTTCCGCCAAGCCCGAGACGAAAAAGATCACAAACATCGGCAGCAGCGGGATGCAGAACCAGATGTGCTGCTGCGCCATCACGATGTCGGTCAGGTTCAGGGACCCGGCGCACAGCAATACCGTGACCAGCACGAACCCGATCGACACCTCGTATGAGACCATCTGCGCCGCCGACCGCAGGGCGCCGAGAAAGGCGTAGCGCGAGTTCGATGCCCACCCGGCCATGATGATCCCGTAGACCGACAGCGAGCTGATCGCGAACAGGTAGAGTATCCCGACATTGATGTTGGCGATGACGATGCCGTAGTCGAATGGGATCACCGCCCAGGCGACGAGGGCCAGTGTGAAGGTCACCATCGGGGCGGCGACGAAGACGATGCGGTTCGCCCCGCTCGGCACCACGGTTTCCTTGAGGAACAGTTTCACCCCGTCGGCGATCGGCTGCAGCAGGCCGAAGGGCCCGACGACGTTCGGCCCTTTGCGCAATTGGGAAAATGCCAGCACCTTGCGCTCGGCATAGGTGAAATAGGCGATCGCGATCAGCAGCGGCACCACCACCGCGATGACCTCGCCGACGACGATCGCGGTCGGCAGGGCGTAGCCGCCCCAGAACCCGCTAGCCATGGGTGCCCGTCCGCGGCGCCGTTGCGGGCTCGCGCGCGAAGGTTTCGCGGCACTCAGCCATCGTCGGGCTGGCGCGGCTGATCGCGTCGGTCGCGTAGAAATCGGTGACCGGGTAGGCGAACGCGGCCGGCGCGATCGTCCCGACCTCGCCGAAGCCGCCCCAAACGCCGGGCAGCAACTCGTCCGTCTCGGCCAGGCCGGGATGCGACACGGCCATGTGTCGGCGCAATTCCGGCAATGTGTCGAACGGCAGCGCCCGCCCGAGCGCCGCCGATATCGCCCGCAGGATCGCCCAGTCCTCGCGCGCCTCGCCCGGCGGAAACACCGCCCGGCGCGCCAGCTGCACCCGGCCCTCGGTATTCACGTAGGTGCCGTCCTTCTCGGTATAGGCCGCGCCCGGCAGAACCAGATCGGCATGTGCCGCGCCGCGGTCGCCGTGGTGGCCCTGATAGATCACAAAAGCCGATCCGGTATCCGTGAGATCGAGCTCGTCGGCACCGAGCAGGTACAGAATCTCGGTCTCGCCCGAGCGGCATCCGGCCAGGATGCCGGCGACGTCGCGGCCGCCCGGCCCCGGCACAAAGCCGAGATCGAGGCCGCCGACCCGCGCCGCCGCCCGGTGCAACACGTTGAACCCATTCCACTCCGGACGGATGAGGCCGCAGGTCTCGGCGATCGCGCGTGCCGCCCACAGGATCTGCGCGCCGTCGGGACGCGCCAGCGCGCCCTGGCCCAGCACCAGCATCGGCGCCTTCGCCGCTTCGAGCACGCTGGCCCACTCGTGGTCGCCGCGCACCAGCGCGCTCACCGCCTCGCCGCCCTCGCCGACCTGCTCGACCGGAAAGGTCAGGTCGAGCGCCGGCCCGATCGCCGCGACCCGGAACCCGCCGCGCAGATAGCGCTTGCGCAACCGGGCGTTGACGATGGCCGCCTCGTGCCGCGGGTCGGTCCCGATCAGCAGGCAGGCATCGGCGTTCTCGATGCCGGCGATCGTCGTGTTGAACACGTAGCCGGGCCGGCAGCGCGCGTCGAGCCGGGCGCCGTCCTGGCGGCAATCGAGGCTGGCGGCGCCGAGCCCGCCCAGCAGCAGCTTCAAGGCAAACATCGATTCGGCGTCGCACAGATCGCCGGCGATCGCGGCGATGCGCTCGCCGGGCACCGCCTTCAGCCGCTCGGCGGCCAATTCGATCGCGCTGCGCCAATCGGTCTCGACGAGGCGCCCGTTGCGCCGGATATACGGCCGGTCGAGCCGTTTCCGGACCAGCCCGTCGATCGCGAACCGGGACTTGTCCGAGATCCACTCTTCGTTGACCGCCTCGTTGAGCCGCGGCAGCACGCGCAGGATGCGCCCGTCGCGCGCGTCGACGCGGATGTTGCTGCCGACCGCATCGAGCACATCGACCGACTCGGTCTTGCGCAACTCCCACGGCCGGGCGACGAACGCGTAGGGCTTCGAGGTCAGCGCGCCGACCGGGCACAGATCGATGATGTTGCCGGACAATTCCGAGCTGAGCGCGCGCTCGATATAGGTGCCGATCTCCATGTCCTCGCCGCGCCCGGTCCCGCCCAGCTCGGGAACCCCGGCGACATCGGCAAGAAAGCGGATGCAGCGCGTGCAGTGGATGCAGCGCGTCATGTGGGTGGCGACGAGCGGCCCGAAATCTTTCTCGGGCACCGCGCGCTTGTTCTCGCGATAGCGGCTGCGGTCGAAGCCGTAGGCCATCGCCTCGTCCTGCAGATCGCATTCGCCGCCCTGGTCGCAGATCGGGCAATCGAGCGGATGGTTGATCAGCAGCATCTCCATGACGCCGTGGCGCGCCTTTTTAGCCTTTTCGGATTGGGTCAGGATCACGTTGCCGTCGGCCACCGGCATCGCGCACGAGGCCACCGGCTTCGGCGACTTCTCGACCTCGACCAGGCACATCCGGCAGTTGCCGGCGATCAATAGCCGCTCGTGATAGCAGAAATGCGGGATCTCGATGCCCAGCTGCTGGCACGCCTGAAAGATCGTCGTGCCCGCCGGCACCTCGAGTTCCTGTCCGTCGATCGTCACTTTCGGCATCTGCTGCCTCAATACCTCACGGCGTCATTGCGGGCGCAGCGACGCAATCTCGTGTCGGCTGCACACGACCCGACGCAATCGCTTCGTCGCTTCGCTCCCCGCGATGACAACACCATTTACTCCGCCGCCTCGCGCGGCGCCGCTGCGCGGTATTCGGCGATGCGCCGTTCGAGTTCCGGGCGGAAATGCCGGATCAGGCCCTGCACCGGCCACACCGCGCCGTCGGCCAGCGCGCAGATCGTGTGTCCCTCGATCTCGGTGGTCATCTCCTGCAATGTGTCGATCTCGGCGACCGTCGCATCGCCGTCGACCATGCGCTCGACCACCCGCCATACCCAGCCGAGCCCTTCGCGGCACGGGGTGCACTGGCCGCAGCTTTCGTGCTTGTAGAATTTCGACAGGCGGGCGATCGCGCGGACGATATCGGTCGATTTGTCCATCACGATCAGCGCCGCGGTGCCGAGCCCCGATTTCTGCGCCACCAGGCTGTCGAAATCCATCAGCACCGTGTCGCAGATTTCCTTCGGCAGGACCGGGGTCGACGAGCCGCCCGGGATCACCGCCAGCAAATTGTCCCAGCCGCCGCGCACGCCGCCGGCGTGGCGCTCGATCAGCTCCTTCATCGGGATGCTCATCGCCTCCTCGACGTTGCAGGGCTGCTCGACATGGCCGGAAATGCAGAAGATCTTGGTGCCGGTGTTGCGCGGCCTTCCGATCGAGGAGAACCACGCGGCGCCGCGCTTCAAGACCGCGGTCGACACCGCGATCGTCTCGACGTTGTTGACCGTGCTGGGGCAGCCGTAAAGCCCGACCGCGGCCGGAAACGGCGGCTTCAGGCGCGGCTGGCCCTTGCGCCCCTCGAGGCTTTCGAGGAGCCCCGTCTCCTCGCCGCAGATATAGGCGCCGGCCCCGCGATGCAGGTAGAGGTCCATGTCGTAGCCCGAGCCGCACGCATTTTTGCCGAGCAGGCCCGCCGCATAGGCTTCGTCGATCGCCACCTGCAGGTGCTGCGCCTCGTTGTAGAATTCGCCGCGGATGTAGATGTAGGTCGCGCTGACCCCCATCCCGACCCCGGCCAAGAGGCACCCTTCCAGCAATTTGTGCGGTTCCCAGCGCAGAATGTCGCGGTCCTTGCAGGTGCCGGGCTCGCTTTCATCCGCATTGACGACGAGATAGCACGGGCGGTCGCTGGTCTTCGGCATGAACGACCATTTGAGCCCGGTCGGAAAGCCGGCGCCGCCGCGCCCACGCAAACCCGATTCCTTGCATTCGTTGACGATCCAGTCGCGGCCCTTGAGGATCACCTCCCTGGTGCCGTCCCAGTCGCCGCGCGCCCGCGCCCCGGCGAGGTGCCAGTCGTGCTCGCCATAGAGATTGGTGAAGACGCGGTCGCGGTCAGCCAGCATCCTCTTTCTCTCCTTGCTTTTCCGCGCCCGGCGGGTTGCGGGTCCAGCCCGCCGCCACCGCGGCGTCGGGCGGCTCGGTCAACGCTGTCTTGCCCTTGAACGGCGCCGAGCCGCCGCGCCCGGTCGCCGAGCCCTTGGGCGGCACCGTCCCCGATTTGAGCGCATCGAGCAGCCGTTCGGTCGCCGCGCCGTCGAGATCCTCGTAGAAATCGTCGTTGACCTGGAGAATCGGCGCATTGACGCAGCCGCCGAGGCATTCGACCTCGATCAGCGTGAACAGCCCGTCCGCGGTGGTCTCGCCGATGCCGATGCCGAGCTTCCTCTTGCAGGCGGCAACCACCGCCTCGGAACCGCGCAGCCAGCACGGCGTCGTCGTGCAGGCCTGCAGCAGGTACCGCCCGACCGGGCGCAGGTTGAACATCGTATAGAAGGTGCTGACCTCGTAGACCCGGATCGGCGCCATGTCGAGGATCGCCGCCACCCGGTCCATCGCCGCGCGCGGCAGCCAGCCGCCCGATTGCCGCTGCGCCAGGTCCAATAGCGGCAACACCGCGCTGGCCTGCCGCCCCGGCGGGTACTTGGCGATGTGCGCCTTGGCCCGTTCGAGGTTTTCGGCGGTGAATTCGAAATCCGCCGGCTGCTCGAAGGGCGGACCGGAAACGGGTTCGCTCATCGGTCGATCTCGCCGAAGACGATGTCCATCGAGCCGACGATCGCCACCAGGTCGGCCAGCATGTGCCCGCGCGACATGAATTCGGTCGCCTGCAGAAAGGCGAATCCCGGCGAGCGGATCTTGCAGCGGTATGGGCGGTTGGTGCCGTCGGCGACGAGATAGACCCCGAACTCGCCCTTCGGCGCCTCGACCGTGGTGTAGGTCTCGCCGGCCGGCACGTGGTATCCCTCGGTATAGAGCTTGAAATGATGGATCAGGGCCTCCATCGACTGCTTCATGACCGCGCGCGGCGGCGGCGCCACCTTCTGGTCGTCGATCTTGACCGGCCCTTGCGGCATCTGCGCCAGCGCCTGGCGGATGATGCGCAACGACTGGCGCATCTCCTCGATGCGCACGAGATAGCGATCGTAGCAATCGCCGTTCTTGCCGATCGGCACGTCGAAATCGATCTGGTCGTAGGCGTCGTAGGGCTGCGCCCGGCGCAAATCCCACGCCACCCCCGAGCCGCGCAACATCGGCCCCGAAAAGCCCCAATCCTGCGCCTCCGCCGCGCTGACCACGCCGATATTGACGGTGCGCTGTTTGAAGATGCGGTTCTCGGTCAACAGCACCTCGATATCGTCGATCGTCTGAGGAAAGCTGTCGCAAAACGCGAGGATATCGGCCGGCAGGCTTGCCGGCAGGTCCATGTGCACGCCGCCGGGGCGGAAATAATTGGCGTGCAGCCGCGCGCCCGAGGCCCGCTCGTAGAACTCCATCAGCCGCTCGCGCTCCTCGAACCCCCACAGGAACGGCGTGATCGCGCCGACATCAAGCCCGAAGGCGCAAACGTTGAGAAGATGGTTGAGGATGCGGGTGATCTCGGCAAACAGCACGCGGATGTATTGGGCCCGCGGCGGCGGCGTAATGCCCATCAGCTTTTCGACGGCGAGAGCAAAGGCATGCTCCTGGCACATCGGTGAGACGTAGTCGAGCCGATCGAAATACGGGATCGCCTGAAGGTACGTCTTGTATTCGATCAGCTTCTCGGTGCCGCGGTGGAGGAGGCCGATATGCGGGTCGGCGCGCTCGATCGTCTCGCCGTCCATCTCCAGCACCAGCCGCATCACGCCGTGCGCGGCCGGGTGCTGCGGCCCGAAATTCATCGTGAAATTGCGGATGGACGCACCGCCTTCGAGCCCGTCTTCGGCGCTCGCGGCGCCCGGCGCCGAAACGCGGTCTTCGCTCATGCCTCGCCCTTCGGGTTCGGGTCGTCCGTCGGTCCCGACGCCTTCTCGTCGCCCGGCAGGATCCGGTCCATCCCCTCCCACGGCGACAGGAAGTCGAAGCTGCGGAATTCCTGGCGCAATTTGACCGGCTCGTAGACCACCCGCTTCTGCTCTTCGTCGTAGCGCAGCTCGACATAGCCGGTCAGCGGGAAATCCTTGCGCATCGGGTGCCCGTCGAACCCGTAATCGGTCAGGATCCGGCGCAAATCGGGATGATCGCTGAAATAGATGCCGTAGAGGTCGAAAGCCTCGCGCTCCCACCATCCGGCCGAACTGTAGAGGCCGGTTGCCGACGGCACGGGCTGTTCCTCGCCGGTTTCGAGCTTGAGGCGGATGCGGCGGTTGTGCGAGAGGCTCAGCAGGTTATAGACCACCTCGAAACGTTCCGGCCGCTCCGGGTAATCGGCACCGCAGACATCGCACAATATCGTGAAGCGGCAGCGCGGATCGTCGCGCAGAAAGGCCAGCACCTGCGGCAGCGCGTCGCGCGCGATGCGGCAGCTCAACTCGCCGTGCCGAATCTCGCTTCCCAGCACCGCGCCGGAAAGCGCCCCGGAAACATATTCGGCCAGCTCCGCCAGACTGTCGGCCATCGCGTGGCCTCAACGGCTGAAATTGCGGATGCGGCGGATCTTTTTCTGCAGCAGCAGAACCCCGTAGAGCAGCGCCTCCGCAGTCGGCGGGCAGCCGGGCACATAGACATCGACCGGCACGATGCGGTCGCACCCGCGCACCACCGAGTACGAATAGTGGTAATACCCGCCGCCATTGGCGCAGGAGCCCATCGAGATCACCCAGCGCGGCTCGGCCATCTGGTCGTAGACCTTGCGCAGGGCCGGCGCCATCTTGTTGCACAGCGTGCCGGCGACGATCATCACGTCCGATTGGCGCGGGCTCGGCCGGAACACGACCCCGAAACGATCGAGATCATAGCGGCTGGCGCCCGCGTGCATCATCTCCACCGCGCAACAGGCGAGGCCGAAGGTCATCGGCCACAGCGAGCCGCTGCGCGCCCAGTTGTGCAGCGCATCGAGCGAGGCGGTGATGAAGCCGCGGTCGCGCAGCTCGTCGGTCGCCGCCTTCAGCAACACATCCTGTTCGGCGCCGGGCGGCACCAAGCCCGCCGCCGTGCCGATCATTCCCATTCCAGCGCCCCTTTCATCCACTCATAGCCGAAGCCGACGGTCAGCACCGCCAGGAACACGACCATAGACCAGAACCCGTAGACCCCGATATCGCCCAGCGACACCGCCCACGGGAACAGAAAAGCGACTTCGAGATCGAAGATGATGAACAGGATCGCCACGAGGTAATAGCGCACGTCGAAGCGGATGCGTGCATCCTCGAACGGGTCGAACCCGCATTCGTACGGCGACAGCTTCTCCGAGTCGGGCCGCTGCCGGGCCAGCACGAACGACGCCGAGATGATGACCAGGGCCAGGCCGCCGGCGATCACGAGAAATACGAGAATCGGGAAATATTCCCTCAGCAGATCATCCATCGCGACCCCTCAGCGGCGATGCCGTGCCGCCATCGGCAGCCGGCAATCCGGGCGCGACCCCCAACCGCACCGCCTCTGGTGAAGATATAGGTTGGAGCCGCCGCACGTAAAACCGGCGGCGACGCCGTGACCCCCGACGCCGTTTCGCCCGCGGTCGGATGGCGGGAGCGACGGGACTCGAACCCGCGGCCTCCGGCGTGACAGGCCGGCGCTCTAACCAACTGAGCTACGCCCCCGCAATGCCTGATCGGGGCGGGCGACTCGTACCCTTGCGTCGGAAAGGTGTCAAGCGAACGGGCGGCATAGCCGGCAAGCGCTGCGACACCCGATCGCCGGTCAGCGCCCGCGCACACGGCACATGCGCCAGCCGCCTCCATGGCGGCGGCCCCGGCACCGTGGTGGGCGATGAGGGACTCGAACCCCCGACCCCCTCGGTGTAAACGAGATGCTCTGCCAGCTGAGCTAATCGCCCCCGATCGCCGCCGCGGGACCGCCTGCGGTCGACTCGGCCCCGCGCCGCCTAGTTTAGCGTGTCGCGCAGCCGCTTTCCGGCCTTAAACTTGGCCTGGTTCGACGCGGCGATCCGAATCTTCGCGCCGGTGCGGGGGTTGCGCCCCTCGGACGCCGCGCGTTTGGAGACCGAAAAGGTCCCGAAACCGACCAGCCGAACATCTCCCCCGCCCTTCAGCGCGGAGGTAATCGAGTCGAATACCGCCTCGACGGCCTTGCTCGCGGCCGATTTCGACAAATCTGCCTTGCCGGCGACGGCATCGACGAGTTCGTTCCTATTCACGTGGCGCCCCCTAAGCCAGTAAGCGATATATGGCCTTTGCCTTCGCGGCGGAGTGTAGAATGCGCTCCGCCGCCGGTCAATGACACTCCGCCCCTAAAAATCCAGCCTTTTTTCAGAGTTACCGGCCGTTTTCGCGCCCTGACATGAACTCGCCCGCGCGCGACCCCAGCCGGCATTCGCTCAATGGGTGAGCAGCCCCGACCGCTCCTCCCCGGCCGGGGGAATTACCGCCGGCGCCTCCGCCTCCTCGGCCCAATCGATCGGGGTCAGCGGCGCCGCCAGGGCGTGCGACAATACCTCGTCGACCGTACGCGCCGGGATGATCTTGAGACCGCGCTTGACGTTGTCTGGGATCTCGGCCAGGTCCTTCTCGTTCTCGGCCGGTATCAGCACGGTCTTGAGACCGCCCTGCAATGCCGCGAGCAGCTTTTCCTTCAGCCCGCCGATCGGCAATACGCGACCGCGCAACGTGATCTCGCCGGTCATGGCGATGTCGCGGCGCACCGGGATGCCGGTCAGCACCGAGACGATCGACGTCACCATGGCCACGCCGGCCGACGGCCCGTCCTTCGGGGTGGCGCCTTCCGGAACGTGGACGTGAATGTCCTTCTTCTCGAAGATCGGCGGCTTGATGCCGAAGATGAGGCTGCGCGACTTGACGAAGCTCTCGGCCGCCTGGACCGATTCCTTCATCACGTCGCCGAGCTTGCCGGTGGCGGTCACCCGCCCCTTGCCGGGCACGGTAACCGCCTCGATCGTCAGCAATTCGCCACCGACCTCGGTCCACGCGAGCCCGGTCGTCACCCCGACCAGATCCTCGCTCTCGGCCTCGCCGAAGCGGAACCGCCTGACCCCGGCATACTTGTCGAGGTTGCGCCGGGTGACCGTGATCTTCTCGGCCTTTTTCATCAGGATGTCTTTGATCGCCTTGCGCGTCAGGTTGGCGATCTCGCGCTCCAGGTTCCTGACCCCGGCCTCGCGCGTGTAGTAGCGGATGAGGTCGCGCAGCGCATCTTCGCTGATGCTCCACTCGGCCTTCTTGAGCCCGTGCTGCTTGACCTGCTTCGGGATCAGGTGGCGCTTGGCGATCTCAACCTTCTCGTCCTCGGTGTAGCCCGGCAGACGGATGATCTCCATGCGGTCCATCAACGGCTGCGGCATGCGCAGCGTGTTGGCCGTGGTCACGAACATCACGTCCGACAGGTCGTAGTCGACCTCGAGGTAATGGTCGTTGAAGGTCGAGTTCTGCTCGGGGTCGAGCACTTCCAGCAAGGCCGATGACGGGTCGCCGCGCCAATCGGCGCCGAGCTTGTCGACCTCGTCCAACAGGAACAGCGGGTTCGACGATTTCGCCTTCTTCATGCCTTGCAGAATCTTGCCCGGCATCGAGCCGATATAGGTGCGGCGATGCCCGCGAATCTCGGCCTCGTCGCGCACGCCGCCCAGCGACATGCGCACGAAGTTGCGGCCGGTGGCGCGCGCCACCGACTTGCCGAGCGAGGTCTTGCCGACCCCCGGCGGGCCGACCAGACACAGGATCGGCCCCTTCATCTTCTTCATCCGCTGCTGCACGGCAAGGTATTCGAGAATCCGCTCCTTGACCTTCTCCAGCCCGAAATGATCGGCGTTGAGCACCCGCTCGGCGCCGTTGATGTCGCGCTTGATCTTGGTGCGGTTGTGCCAGGGGATCGACAGCATCCAGTCGAGGTAGTTGCGCACCACCGTCGCCTCGGCCGACATCGGGCTCATGCTGCGCAGCTTTTTCAGCTCCGCCACGGCCTTGTCGCGCGCCTCCTTCGAGAACTTGGTCTTGCTGATCTTGTCCTCGAGTTCGGCCATCTCGTCCTTGCCGTCCTCGCCCTCGCCCAGCTCCTTCTGGATCGCCTTCAGCTGCTCGTTGAGGTAGTACTCGCGCTGGGTCTTCTCCATCTGGCGCTTGACCCGGTTGCGAATGCGCTTCTCCACCTGGAGGACCCCGATCTCGCCCTCCATGTAGCCGAACACCTTTTCCAGCCGCTCGGACACGGTTTCGGTCTCGAGCAGCGCCTGCTTCTCCGGGATTTTCAGGGTCAGGTTCGAGGCCACGGTGTCGGCCAGCTTGCCGGGCTCCTCGATCTGGTTGATCGAGACCAGCACCTCGGGCGGGATCTTCTTGTTGAGCTTGATGTACTGCTCGAACTGCGCAACCACGGTGCGCGCCAGCGCGGCGATCTCGGGGTGGCCGCCCGGCTGCTCGCTGATGCTCTCGGCAAAGGCCTGGAAAAACTGCTCGTTTTCGGCGAAGCGCAGAATCCGGGCACGCTGGCCGCCTTCGACCAGCACCTTGACCGTGCCGTCGGGCAGCTTAAGCAGCTGCAGCACCGTGCCGATCGTACCGACAGTGTAGATGTCGTCCGTCGTCGGGTCGTCCTGCGCAGCATTTTTCTGCGTGACCAGAAGGATTTGCTTGTCGTCCTTCATCACGTCTTCGAGCGCGCGGACCGATTTCTCGCGGCCGACAAAGAGCGGCACGATCATGTGGGGAAAAACCACGATGTCGCGGAGCGGCAGGACCGGGTAGAGCGGCGTGCGTGCGGTTGCTGACATGGGCCCTCTTTCGCAAAGACTACCGCCGCGGAGCGGGCGGCCAGTCTACCGAGCGTGTTAGGTTGGCGTCCCGGCGCCGACAGTCAAGCCGGTGCTGGAATACCCGTGCGTCGCAGCTGCTTCCGCCAAACGGCCGAACGGCCGCTAGCTGCCGGCGCCAATCTCGCCGCGGCGGTCCGAATAGATGTGCAGCGGCACGGCCCGCCCTTCGACCACCTCGCGATTGATGACGATCTCGCTGACTCCGGCGAGGCTGGGCAGCTCGAACATCGAATCGAGCAGAATCGACTCCATGATCGAGCGCAGCCCGCGCGCACCGGTCTTGCGGGCGATCGCCTTCTGCGCGATCCCGCGCAAGGCTTCGTCGGTCAATTCGAGGCGAACATCCTCCATCTCGAACAGGCGCTGATATTGCTTGACGAGCGCGTTCTTGGGTTTGGTCAGGATGTCGACAAGCGCATCCTCGTCGAGGTCGTCGAGCGTCGCGACGACCGGAAGGCGTCCGACGAATTCCGGAATCAGGCCGAATTTCAGCAGGTCCTCGGGTTCGAGGTCCCGCAATATCTCGCCGGTCTTGCGCTCGTCGGGCCCGCGCACTTCGGCACCGAAGCCGATCGACGTGCCCTGGCGGCGCTGAGCAATGATCTTCTCAAGGCCCGAGAACGCACCGCCGCAGACGAACAGGATATTGGTCGTGTCGACCTGCAGGAATTCCTGCTGCGGGTGCTTGCGGCCGCCCTGCGGCGGCACCGAGGCGATCGTGCCCTCCATGATCTTGAGGAGCGCCTGCTGCACCCCTTCGCCCGACACGTCGCGGGTGATCGACGGGTTGTCGGATTTGCGCGAAATCTTGTCGACCTCGTCGATGTAGACGATGCCGCGCTGCGCGCGCTCGACGTTGTAATCGGCGGCCTGAAGCAGTTTCAGGATGATGTTCTCGACATCCTCGCCGACATAGCCGGCTTCGGTCAGCGTCGTCGCATCGGCCATCGTGAACGGCACGTCGATGATCCGCGCCAGCGTCTGGGCCAACAGGGTCTTGCCCGAGCCGGTCGGCCCGACCAGCAGAATGTTCGATTTCGCCAGCTCGACATCGTTGTTTTTCGCGCCGTGGGCGAGCCGCTTGTAGTGGTTGTGCACAGCGACGGAAAGCACCCGCTTGGCATAGTCCTGGCCGATCACGTAATCGTCCAGCACCCGGCAGATGTCGCGCGGGCCCGGCACCCCGTCGCGCGACTTGACCAGCGTCGTCTTGTGCTCTTCGCGGATGATGTCCATGCAGAGCTCGACGCATTCATCGCAAATGAACACGGTCGGCCCGGCGATCAGCTTTCTGACCTCGTGCTGGCTCTTGCCGCAAAAGGAACAGTAGAGCGTGTTTTTCGAGTCGCCGCCGCTGGACTTTGTCATCGCCACTCCGTCGCCGGCTGTGCCGGGTGCATCGACGTTCCCGTCCTCACCGGACCGGCGCCGACGCCTCGCGCGTCCTGCCTCGAGGCATTGAAGTATATGTGCCCGCTCGGGATCAACAACTAGTTAAATGGGTCGATCCCTCGCCTACGACCGACTTCTCAGGCGCGAGCCCGGTCTTCGTCGCGCCCGGGCCGAGCTTCGACCACCTCGTCGACCAGTCCGAACTCCTTTGCTTCAAGCGGGGACAGGAACTTGTCGCGTTCGACCGCGGCC
This sequence comes from Alphaproteobacteria bacterium, assembly GCA_030041385.1. GTDB lineage: Bacteria > Pseudomonadota > Alphaproteobacteria > ATCC43930 > CGMCC-115725 > DATARH01. Next base: position 4,318 of record JASHNY010000114.1, on the reverse strand, counting down.
GCGATCACGTCGAGCGGCTGCCCGGTGTGCCTGCAGTAGATCTCGTTGAGCCGCGCCCGCATGGCCAGGATTTCCCGGGCCTGAATCTCGATATCGGTCGCCTGGCCCTGGGCTCCGCCGGATGGCTGATGGATCATGATGCGCGCATTCGGCAATGAGAACCGCTTGCCCTTGGCGCCGGCGGCAAGCAGCAGCGACCCCATCGAGGCGGCCTGGCCGATGCATACGGTCGAGACCGGCGAACGGATGTATTGCATCGTATCGTAGATCGCCAAGCCGGAGGTGACGACCCCGCCCGGCGAGTTGATGTAGAACGCGATGTCCTTGCTCGGGTTCTCCGATTCGAGGAACAGGAGCTGCGCGCAGATCAGGCTGGCGACCGCGTCGTGCACCGGCCCGACGAGAAAGATGATCCGCTCCTTCAAGAGGCGCGAGTAGATGTCGTAGGCGCGCTCGCCGCGATTGGTCTGCTCGACCACCATCGGCACCAGGTTGTTCATGTACTGCTCGAACGGATCTTCCATGACTCGTCTCCTTGTTCGTGTCGGCAACGGCACCGGGCGACCGCTCAGGCCGGCGCCGACGGCTCGGCTTCCGGTGCAAGAGAGCGCATCAGCTCTGGCGCGGGCACTTTGCGCTCGTCGATCTTGGCCAGTTCGATGACGAAATCGACGACCTTTTCCTCGTAGATCGGCGCGCGCAGATTGCCGAGCGCCTCGGGATTCTTGCGGTAATAGTCGATCACCTGGCGCTCGTAGCCGGGATGGCGGTACGCCTCGCGCACCAGAGCCTGGTTGAGCTCTTCCTGGGTCACCGTGATGTTGTTGGCGCGGCCGACTTCCGCCAGCAGCAGCCCGAGACGCACCCGCCGCTCGGCGATCTGGCGAAACTCCGCCTGGGTCTTCTCGTCGAGGTCAACAACGGGTGTCGCGCCCTCGCCGGGCTCGGACGCCGCTGCTGCTGCCGCCGGCTCCGCGGGCGCTTCGGACGCTGCCGGCGCCTCGGACGCTGCCGCGGCCGGCGCCTCGGTTTCCGGCGTTTCGCCCGCCGCACCGGCCGGCGTTTCCGCCGCCGCCTCGTTCTCGTGCAGCGCCTTTTCGGCCTCGTATTGCCGCAGGATGTTCTGGTATTCGATGTCGATCATGCCCGGAGGGACCGGGAAATTGTAACGCTCGGCGAGTTTGTCAAGGAGGTCGCGCTTAAGCCGCTGGCGCGCCACCGCATCGTACTCCCGCTGCATGCGCTGCTGGACCTCCTGGCGCAGCTCGGCCAGGGTTTCGAGCCCGACTTCCTTGGCCAGCTCGTCGTCGGTCGCGGCCGGCAGGCGCTGGCGCACCTCCTTGATCGTCACCTCGAACACCGCGTCCTTGCCGGCCAGGTCGGGATTGCCGTAATCGGCCGGGAAGGTCAGCTCGATCTTGCGCTCCTCGCCGGCGACGACGCCGACGAGCCGCTCGGAAAAGCCGGGCACGATCGCCGGCGTGCCGACCTCGATCTGGCGGCCTTCGCCGCGTGTCCCGGGAATCTCCCTGTCTTCGCTGCGGCCGACCATGTCGAGCACGACGATATCGCCGGTCTCGGCCAGCCGCTCGACCGGCTCCGACTTGCGGTTCTGCTCGGCGATGCGGGCGATCGCCCGATCGACCTCCTCCTCGGGGATTTCGGCGACCAGCCGTTCGAGCCCGAGGGCGGCAAAGTCCAGCGTCGGCAAGTCGGGCAGCAATTCCACCGACATCTTGTATTCGAGGTCGCCGCCTTCGGCCGCCGACACGATCTCGACCCGCGGCGGCAGGGCCGGACGCAATTTGTGCTGCTCCATCGCCTCGGTCGAGCTGGTCTGGACGCTGCTTTCCAGCACTTCGCCGCGCACCGCGGTGCCATAGCGCCGGCGCAGCAGCGGCATCGGCACCTTGCCGGGGCGGAACCCGGGTACGCGGATCGCCCGCCCGAGCTCGTCGAGGCGGCGGTTGATTTCGCCTTCCAGCTGATCGGCGGGAACGACGATCCGGAATTCGCGCTTCAACCCGTCGGCACTGGTTTCGGTCACTTCCATCGCAGCCTGCTCACGTTACACAGTTCATCCCGTTGGGCGCGTCCGGGCGACAGGCGCACGGAGGCCGACCCGGATCGACAGTGGTGCGGGCGGGGGGATTCGAACCCCCACGACTCGCATCGCTGGAACCTAAATCCAGTGCGTCTACCAATTTCGCCACGCCCGCACCGGCCATCGCCCGGGTGCCGGGTTCTAGCACAGGCGGTCGCGCTAACCTAAACAGGTTTCGCCGCCGGCATCGCGCCCGTGCTCAATCCTCGCGCGCGAGCCCTTGGATTGCCGATGCGGCGACAACCTTGCCGGCGCCGCGATAGGCCTCGTGGTTGGCCTCGATCTCGCCGAGCTGATAGCGGTAGTTGACCATGATCCCGGCCGATTGCTGCAGGCCCTTTTCCGACAGATCGCCGAGCCAGTTGAGCTGCTCGATGCGGGCGCCGTTGCTGAGATGGAAATGCGCGACCGGGTCGAGGGCACGGCCGGAGCGGCTGCGCTCGCGCACCAGATAGCGCGCGCAAAGCCGCAACAGCGGCGCCCGCAATGCCGCGGCAATGGCCGGCTCCTCCGGCCAGTTGGGACGCTCGACAAGGTGGAGCAGCGTCTCCTCCGGGATCGCCGTAGCCTCGCCCAGCGGCTGCAGGGCCCGCGCCTCGGCCGGCAGCAGCAGGTCGCCCTCCGCCGCCGCATCGGCGAGCCAGGCGCGAAAGCCCGGGATCGGCGACAACGTGGCAAACACCTTGAGCCCCGGTAATTCCGCCGCCAGCGCATCGACCACGCGCTTGATCAGGAAATCGCCGAGGCTGATGCCGGCGAGCCCCTTCTGGCAATTCGAGATCGAATAGAAGATCGCGGTGTCGGCGGCTTTGGGGTCGCCGATCGGCGCCCCTTCGTCGAGCAGGGTGTGGACATTGCCGGCGATGCCGTTGACGAGCGCAACCTCGACGAAGATCAGCGGCTCGTCGGGCATGCGCGGGTGGAAAAAGGCGAAGCAGCGGCGATCCGCCTCGACCCGGTTCTTCAGGTCGGTCCAGCCGCGGATGTCGTGCACCGCTTCGTAAGCGATCAGTTTTTCCAGCAGCGCGGCGGGCGCCTCCCAGGTGATGCGCTTCAGTTCGAGAAAGCCGATGTCGAACCAGTTGGCGAGCAGTTCCCTGAGATCCTCGGCCAGTTCGCGCAGGGCCGGATCGCGCCCGCGCAGCGCCACCAGCTCGGCGCGGCGATCGACGAGGAACTTGACCCCTTCCGGCAGCCCGTTGAACCGCCGCAGCAACGTGACCCGCGGCGGCAACAGCACCTCGCGCAGATGGCGCTCGGCGTCGGCGCGTTCACTCGCCGTCTTTGCCGCGGCCAGCACCGCACAGGCGTTTGCGACCGCCGCGTGGTCGGTGTCGAATTCCTCGGCGAGCAGACGTAAAAACCGTTCCCGCCCCTCCGGGTTCAGCCCCAGATAGGTACGGCCGAGCTCGGCGGCGCGGGCGCGCACCGTGACCTCGCTGCCCGACTTGTCGAGGCAGCTCAGCATCTGCTGGCGCAGCCGGGCGGCGTCATCGTCGGGCAGGTCGGGCCGCGGCGTACCGGACAGCACGCCGCGCGCCGATCCGGCGATTTCGCGCCAGGCGCGGCGCAGGTTGCCCAGCGTGCGGTCAACGACGCCGTCGAAGAACGTGGCGGGGGAGCGATCGGTCATAACCTCTCCGGTGAAAGCGCGGCGAGCACCGCCGGCAACGCCGCGACAAGATCCTCGGCGACCAGCCCGGTCCCGACCCGGCTCGCTGCCGCGCCGTGCAGCCAGCACGCCGCCGCCGCCGCCGCGAAGGGAGCCATGCCTTGGGCCAACAGCGCAAGCACCATCCCCGCCAGCACGTCGCCGGCGCCGGCTGTCGCCAATTGCGGCGGGGCATTGTCGTTGATGGCGGCACGGCCGTCGGGCGCGGCGATCACCGTGTCGGCGCCTTTCAGCAGCACCACCGCACCGCTTTCCCGTGCCGCGCGGCGGGCGCGGTCGAGCTTGTCGCCGCCGCTATCGAACAGCCGGGCAAACTCGCCCTCGTGCGGGGTCAACACGCAATCCGGATGCAATGCCGCGAATAACGTGTCGCGCTCGGCCGCAAACGCGGTCAGCGCGTCGGCGTCGAGCACGGTGCGCTTTTTCGCCGCGAGAATTGCCAGCACGGCGGCGCGGGTTTCCGCACCGGGCCCGGCCCCCGGACCGATCAGCGCGGCGTTGCGCCGCGGGTCCGCGAGCAGCGCGCGCAGCGCCTCCAGCCC
>JASHNY010000113.1 GCA_030041385.1 Alphaproteobacteria bacterium | reverse complement strand
GAGCCCGGCCTCGGCGAGATGGGCGCCGATGCCGTCGAGCGAGCGCTGCGCCGCCGCGGCGTCGCCGGTCGCCCGGTATTGCGCCAATGCCCAGGCGCCGAGCAGCCAGGCCCACACCGTGCCCTGGTGATAGGCGCCGTCGCGCTCGACCACCCCGCCACGATAGGTGCCGCGATATCCGGGCGATCCCGGCGCCAATGAGCGCAATCCGACCGGCGTGACCAGCGGCAGGCAGGCATCGAGCACGGTGCGCTGCATGGCGGGGTCGAGCGGGCTTGCCGGCAGGCTGACCGCGAAGATCTGGTTGGGCCTGAGGCTCGCGTCGGCGCCGCCGGGGCCGTCGATGACGTCGTAGAGCCCGGCGCCGTCCGGCCGCACGAAGCGGGCGAAAGAGGCCCGCACCCGGGCGGCGATGTCGCGGTAGGGTGCGCCGGACCGGCCAATGCGCCCGGCCAGCGCCGCCAGCGCCGACAGCGCGTTGAACCACAGCGCGTTGATCTCGACCGGCTTGCCGATGCGCGGGGTCACCACCCAGTCGCCGACTTTCGCATCCATCCAGGTCAGCTGCAGGCCGGGCACGCCGGCGCGCAACAGCCCGTCGGCCGGGTCGATGCCGATGCCGTAGCGCGTGCCCTTGACGTGCCACTCGACGATGTCGGCGAGCACCGGAAAGACCCGTTGCAACGCCGCGTCGTCGCCGGTCGCCGCGACATAGGCGCGCCAGGCCTCGACGTACCACAGCGTGGCGTCGGCGGTGTTGTATTGCGGCGCCACCCCGGATTCGGGAAAGACGTTCGGCAGCATGCCCTGGTCGACGAAGCGCGCGAAGGTTTCGAGGATCGTGCGGGCGTCTTCGTGCCGCCCGGTCGCCAGGCACAATCCGGGCAACGAGATCATCGTGTCGCGGCCCCAATCGCCGAACCACGGATAGCCGGCGATGACCGATTTGCCGTTCGGGATGTCGGGGAGCGGCCGCGCCACGACATAGGCGTCGGCGGCGAGCGTCAGCCGCTTCACCCAGTCGGGAGCGGCGGCGAAGACCGGATCGGCCGCGGCGGCTTCGGTGACGACGGCACGGTCCCGATCGCGGCGGCGGGCGAGCGCGGCGTCGAGATCGGTGGAGATGTCGGGATCGAGACCGGCTGCGAGGCCGACCCAGCGCCCCGGTTCGAGCGGCAGCGCCGCGTCGCCGACATGCAGATGCGCGTCGCGGTCGTTGAGGCCGCGCTCGCGCTCGACCGGCAGGTCGAAATCCCAGTACCACTCGCGCCGGCCCGCGATCGTCCCGCCGGTGGCGGCGATGGTCAGCGTCTGGCGGCTCGGCACCGAGACCGTCAGCCGCGCCCCGTCGGCGGCGATCTCGGGGGCGAAGAGGTCGGGCCGCGTGTCGCCGTGATGGTCGCGGCCATTGGCGAGAAGCGCGACCGACAGGCTCGCCGCTCCGCTGCGATCGTCGCCTGCGAGCCGCCACGCGAGGTAGACGATGTCGGCGCCGGGCTCGAGCCAAATGCGATGCTCGACGATCTGGCCGCCGCAAGCGAAGCGCCATGTCGGGATCGTGCCGTCGAGCACGAAGCCGCCGATCAGCGGGCAGCCATCCGGGGCGATGGCGCCGCTCGCCCAGCGGTTGGTGAACAGCGGATAGGCGGTGCCGCCGATCGTCGCGGTCGCGTCGGCCTTGGCCAGTACCAGCACCCGGCCGAGCGGCGGATCGACCGGCGCGATCAGCAGCCCGTGGTAGCGCCGCGTCAGGCTCAGCGCCACGGTGCCGGCGGCATAGCCGCCGCGCCCGTTGGCGAGCCACCATTCGCGGCGCTCGGCGGCGGCGCGATCGGCAGAGACCCCGGGCGCGAGCCGGATCGGTACCAGCGGGTCCGGCGTCATCCCCGGCTCATTTCGCTGCGGCGGCGCGCGCTTCGCGGCGGGCGGGCGGTTCGGCGGCGACCGCCGCTGTCCGGTGCTGCATCAACAGCGAGGCGACCAGCCCGGTCCAGCCGGTCTGGTGCGCGGCACCGAGGCCGCGCCCGGTATCGCCGTGGAAATATTCGTAAAACAGCAGGCAATCGCGAAATTCCGGGCGGCTGAAGCAATCGTCGGTGCCAAGCACCGGGCGGCGGCCGTTACCGTCGGCGCAGAACATGCGGATCAGGCGCCGGGCGATCTCGTCGGCGACCTCGGTCAGGGTGATGAAACGCCCCGAGCCGACCGGGCATTCGACCGTGAAATCGTCGCCATAATAGCTGTGAAAGCGGCGCAGTGCCTCGATCAGCAGAAAGTTGACCGGCATCCAGATCGGGCCGCGCCAGTTGGAGTTGCCGCCGAACACGGAAGAGGCTGATTCGCCCGGCACATAGCCGATGCTGAAATGGTCGCCGTCATGCTCGAATACGAACGGATGCGCCGCGTGATATTTGGAGATCGAGCGCACCCCGTAATCCGACAGGAACTCGTTCTCGTCGAGCATGCGATGCAGCAGGCATTTCATGCGGTGGCCGCGCAACAGCGACAGGAGGCGCCGGTCTTCCTCGCCTTCGACCATCCAGCGCGAGACGAGCTGCGCCAATTCCGGGCGGTGGTCGAGAAACCAGTGCAGCCGCCGGGTGAACTCCGGCAGCCGGCTCAGCACCTCGCCGTCGAGCACCTCGACCGCGAACAGCGGGATCAGCCCGACGATCGAGCGTACCTTGAGCGGCACCGCGCGGTTCCCGGGCAGTTCCAGCACGTCGTAATAGAATTCGTCGGCGTCGTCCCACAGCCCGACATCGGTGCCGCCGATCTTGGTCATCGCCTCGGCGATCAACAGGAAATGCTCGAAAAACTTGGTGGCGATGTCTTCGTAGACGTGGTCGTTGATCGCCAGTTCGAGCGCGATCCGCATCAGGTTGAGCGTGTACATCGCCATCCAGGCGGTGCCGTCCGACTGGTTGATGTGGCCGCCGGTCGGCAATGGCGCGCTGCGGTCGAAAATGCCGATATTGTCGAGCCCGAGAAATCCGCCTTGAAAGATGTTGCGCCCGCCGGCGTCCTTGCGGTTCACCCACCAGGTGAAATTCAGCATCAATTTGTGGAAGACCCGCTCGAGAAAGGCGCAATCGCCTTGGCCGCGGGCGTCGCGGTCGATCTCGTAGACCCGCCAGGCGGCCCAGGCGTGGACCGGCGGGTTGACGTCGCCGAACGCCCATTCATAGGCCGGAAGCTGTGCGTTCGGGTGCATGTACCATTCGCGCGTCAACAGGACGAGCTGATCCTTGGCGAAATCGGGATCGATCTCGGCCAGCACGACGCAGTGGAAGGCGAGGTCCCAGGCGGCGTACCACGGGTATTCCCACTTGTCGGGCATCGCGATGATGTCCGAATTGTGGAGATGGCCCCAGTCGCAGTTGCGCCCGCTGAGCCGCGAGGCTGGCGGCGGCGGCTGCAACGGGTCGCCGCGCAGCCATTCGCGGATATCGAGGAAATAGTACTGCTTTGACCACAGCATGCCGGCAAAGGCCTGGCGCTGGACCTGGCCGGCGTCGGCATCGGCGATGCCCTGCTGCACGGCGGCGTAAAACTCGTCGGCCTCGGCGCGGCGGCGGTCGATGATTGCGGCGAAATCGTCGAACCCGTTGCCCTCGCTCGACAGCCGCAGGCGGAACTGCACCTGCCCGCCGCCGGGCACATCGGCGCGATAGTGCAGCGCCGCCTTGGTGCCCTTGCGGTCCGGGTTGACCGCGTGCCGGTCGCCGCCGACGATAAAATCGTTGATCGCGTCCTTGAAAAAACCGGGCGCATCGATGCCGAACATCCGGCGCGGGTTGGTGTCGTTGTCGCAAAACAGCATTTCGGGCTCGCCGTCGCACAACAGGCGCATCGGCGGCAGCTCCGGGTGCGCGATGTGAACCCCGCGCAATCCGGCCGCCAGAAGCGGCCTCTCGACGCCGGCGCTCCACGACCAGATGTTGCGCGCCCACAATTGCGGCACGATGTGAAGCGGCGCCTTCTCGCCGGCGCGGTTGGCGACCGTGACCAGCATCAGGGTGTCATCGATGCCGGCTTTGGCGTATTCGACCGTCACGTCGAAATAGCGGTCGCCGTCGAAGACGCCGGTGTCGACCAGTTCGAATTCCCCGACATCGTGGCCGCGGCGGCGGTTTTCCTCGACGAGGCGGCTATAGGGGAACGCCGCCTGCGGATATTTGTACAGCATGCGCATGTAGCTGTGGGTCGGCACGCCGTCGAGGTAGTAGTAGAGTTCCTTGACATCCTCGCCGTGATTGCCTTCGGCGTTGGTCAGGCCGAACAGCCGCTCCTTGAGGATCGGGTCGTTGCCGTTCCACAGCGCGAGGCCGAGGCATAGATAGAGGTGATCGTCGCCCCATCCGGCGATCCCGTCCTCGCCCCAGCGATAGGCGCGGCTGCGCGCGTGATCGTGCGGGAAATACTCCCACGCCGTGCCGCCGGCGCTGTAATCCTCGCGCACCGTGCCCCATTGCCGGTTGCTGACATAGGGTCCCCAGCGCCGCCAGTCCGCCCCTTGCCGGATCGCGGCCAGGCGGCGGCCTTCGGCCGTATCCGCGACCGCGACCGGGCGCCGCCTGGCGAAGCCCGAGCTGCCGTTGGGCGCCTCCTGCCGAGCCGACGTCATCAGCGTGGTTCCTTGCCTTCGGGCCTCGCCTATTTCCGGGCGAGGAGCTGCTGCATCTCGGGATGGCCGACGGTCGGGTTGACCGCGTCGAACCGCCCGTTGGCGCGGATGTCGCGCACGGCGTCGCGGACCGCACTCAGCGCCACCAGCGTCAGGGCGGTCGCCGTGGTGATGCGGGCGACGCCGAGCCCGGCCAGTTCGGCGACGCCGGGCCAGCCGGCGCGCACATTGATGTTGATCGGCGCGCCGAGCGCCTTGGCCAGCCGCCCGATCGTCGCCGGGTCGCGCAACGAGATCGGATAGAGGCAATCGGCGCCGGCGGCGAGATAGGCCCTGCCGCGCGCGATCGCCTCGTCGAAGCGGCCCGCCTCGTCGCCGACATTCTTCAGGAAAAGGTCGATGCGGGCGTTGATGACGATCGGCACACCGGCGGCCGTCGCCGCCGCACGCGCGGCGCGGATGCGGGCGGCGGCGTCCTCGATCGGGCGCATCGGCACCGGGCCAGGCAGGCTGTCTTCGAGGTTCACCCCGACCGCGCCGGCGCCGATGATGTCGGTGATCGAGCGGCCGACCGCCTCGGGGGTGGCGCCGAACCCGGCCTCGATGTCGGCGGTCAGCGGCACGGTGACGGCGCGGGCGATGCGCGCGGTCTGGCCGACGACCTCCTGCCACGGCGCCGCCTCGCCGTCGGGATAGCCGAGCGCCCAGGAGACGCCGCCGCTGGTCGTCGCCACCGCGGCGAAGCCTTCGGCCTCGAACAGCCGCGCGGTAATCGCATCCCAGGCGTTGGCCATCACGAGCGGCTGCTCGCCGCGATGCATCGCCCGAAACGATTCGGCCTTGGCTGCCTGCTCGGTCGCGTTCATGGACTTCTCCCCGGGTGACGACGATTGGGTTTGCCGCCCAGCCTCTTGCGGCGGACGATCCCGGTCAAGGCCCGCGAGCGAGCGGAGGCGAGGGATGGTACGAGCGGCCGCGATCGCGCTTTGCCTGGTGCTGGCCGGCGGCGGCGCGGCAACGCTGCGCGCCGACCCGGCGCCCGGCGATGCGCTGGCCGCGCTGCGGCGGTCGATCGCGGCGGCGGAACAGCACGATGGCGCCGACAGCCCGCAGCTGCTGCCGCTGCTGGCGCGCCTCGCTCGCGCGCAATTCGCCGGCGGCGACCTGCCGGGCGCGACGGCGGCCGACCGGCGCAGTCTCAGGATCGCGCTCGCCGCGTTCGGTGCCGGCTCGCCGGAGGCGGTTGCGGCGATGACGGCGCTGGCCGATGCCGAGCTCGACCAGCTCCATTACCTCGACGCCGAGGCGCTCTTGGTCGTCGCG
>JASHNY010000112.1 GCA_030041385.1 Alphaproteobacteria bacterium | reverse complement strand
GCCGCGCGGCGCCATCTCGCCGCTCTCGCCCGCAAATACCGCGACACGCCGATGGCCGGCCGCACCCATTTGCAGCACGCCCTGCCGGTGACCTTCGGCTACAAGGCGGCGGTATGGCTGTCGGCGCTCGACCGCCATGCCGCCCGCCTCGCCGAGTTGCGCCCGCGCGTATTGGTGGCCGAGTTCGGCGGCGCCGCCGGCACCCTCGCCTCGCTCGGCAGCGGCGACCAGGCGCTGGCCACGGTCGGCGAACTGGCGCGCGAGCTCGGCCTCGGCGAGCCGCCGATCACCTGGCACGTCGCGCGCGACGGCATCGTCGAGACCGTGCAGTTTCTGGCGCTGCTCGGCGGCAGCCTCGGCAAGATCGCCTTCGACGTGATGCTGATGTCGGCGACCGAGTTCGCCGAGGCGGCCGAGCCGTTCGTCTCCGGCCGCGGGTCGAGCTCGACGATGCCGCAAAAGCGCAACCCGATCTCGTGCGAACTGATCCTCGCCGCCGCCAAAGCCTTGCGCCAGCACGCCGGCCTCGTGCTCGACGCGATGGTCAGCGATTTCGAGCGCGCCACCGGCCCGTGGCACGTCGAATGGATCGCGGTGCCGGAAAGCTTCGGCTATGCCGCGGGCGCCTTGCACCAGAGCGAATTCATGCTCGGCGGATTGATCGTCGATGCCGGGCGCATGGGCGCCAATCTCGGCATGACGCACGGCCTCATCGTCGCCGAGGCGGTGATGATGGGGTTGGCGCCGGCGATCGGCCGCAACGAGGCGCACGACCTCGTCTACGACGCCTGCCGCGAGGCGATCGAGCACGACAAGCCGCTCGCCGACATCCTGCTGGCGATGCCGGCGGTCGCCGGCCCGCTCGGCGCCGACAAGATCAGGGCGTTGACCGACCCGGCCAACTATCTCGGCGCCGCGCAGGCGATGGTCGATCGCGTGCTCGCCGGGCGGTAGGAGACGGACATGGAGGTCAAGGCAGTCGAACGCCTGTTGGGAACGCCGATCGCCTATGCCTGTGCGATCAAGGCCGGGAAGTGGATTTTCCTGACCGGGCACGAGGCGGTCGATTGGACAAGCGGCATCCCGCGCGAGGTTGCCGGGCCTGCCGGGTTTCCGCTTTACGGCCAGCATAGAAGCCGGCGCGAGGCCGATTTCATCCTGCACCGCATGGGCCGCATCCTCGGCGAGCTGGGCAGCGATTTCGCGCATGCGGTGCGGCTCGACCAGTATTACCCGAACCCGCGCGCGGTGCAGTCGTACCACCTGTCGCGCCACGCCGCCTTCGGCGACTACATTCCGCCGAGCACCTCGGTCGTCATGGAGCGGTGCTTTGCCGGCGAGGCGACGGTCTCGACGTCGCTGATCGCGATCGAGGCCGGGCACGAAATCCGCAAAATCCATCCGCCGGGCGTCGCCTCGGCGCCGACCTCGGGGTTCGTGCCGGCGGTCGTCTGCGACGATTTCGTGTTCGTCGCCGGCCAGATGGCGCACAACCCGGGCCAGGGGCTCGACCCGCGCGCCCACCTTCCCGAACACTCGGCCTGGGCCGGAACCGAGATTCGATTGCAGACCGAGTACCTGATCGAGCACAAATTGAAGCCGGCGCTGGCCGCGGCGGGATCGTCGCTGGAGCGCTCGGTGAAGGCACAGATCTACCTCGCCGACATCGCCGACGCGCCGGATTGCCTCGACGTGTGGAATCGGCATTACGCCGGCATTCCCTGTGCGGTAACCGTGGTGCCGACCAAATCCTTCGCGACGGTCGGCGGGATCATCGAGATCAACCTGATCGCGCTGACCGACGGTGCGACCCGGCGCAAGGAGGTGGTCGCCGCGGACCTCCCCGGCATGGCGGCGTACGGGCCGCATATCAAGGTCGGCGAATTTCTGCTGCCGTCCGGGCTGATGGCGGTCGACCGTGCCGGAAACGTTGTCGGCAGCTTGGTGTCGCCCGGCTTTGAAGGGCTTGCCCATGCCGGCGCCGCCCAGGCCGCCGCGGTCTACGACTATGCCGAGGCGCTGTGCACGGCCGCCGGCACGTCATTGGCTAAGGTGCTGCGGGCGCAGTATTTCTGCGCCGACATCGCCGCCTTCGCCGGGGTGTCGCTCGCCTGGTCGGCGCGGTTCGGCCCGCAGCCGCACCCCTTTGTCTGCGTCGAGACGCCGAGGCCGCTGCCGGCACCGGGCATGGCGCTCATTGCCGATCTGTGGATTTCGACGGCGGGGTAAGACGCCGCTCGACCTTGTCATTGCGAGCGCAGCGAAGCAATCTCGTGCCAAGCCCACATGATCGCCGAGATTGCTTCGTCCCCGCGGGTTCCTCGCAATGACAGCGACGCCCGTTACCCGCCGAGCGTCACCCCGACGAGACGGCCGATGCCGTAGGTGATCGCCGCGGCGGCAAACCCGAATGCCAGTTGGCGAGTCCCCGACAGCAGGACGCCGCGCCCGGTGAACAGCGACGTGCCGACCCCGATCGCGACCAGAGCGAGGCCGCCGAGGGCGAGGCTCGCCGCCACCGCGACCGCCCCGTCGAGCCAGAAGAACGGCGCCACCGGAAAGATCGCGCCGGCCGAAAACAGCGCAAACGAGGAAGCCGCCGCGCTCCACGGCGAGCCGCCCAATTCCTCGGGGTCGATGCCGAGTTCCTCGCGCGTCAGAGTGTCGAGCGCGCTGTCGCGATTGGCGATGAGGCGCGCCGCCAGCGCCCGCGCCTGCGCCTCGTCGAGGCCCTTCGCCTGATAGATCAGCGCCAGTTCCTCTTCTTCCTCTTCGGGAACCCGCTTCAGCTCGTCGGCCTCGACCGCGATCTGCTGCTGGCTCAGTTCGCGCGAGCTGGTCACCGACAGCCATTCCCCCATCGCCATCGAGCAGGCGCCGGCGACCAGCCCGGCAAGCCCGGTCAACAGGAT
>JASHNY010000111.1 GCA_030041385.1 Alphaproteobacteria bacterium | reverse complement strand
GGAACACGTTATCGGCAAGCTTTCGCTGCGACTCGGGAAGAATGTTGTACAGGTTGTCGAACGCCCTGACCAATCTCTTCATGTGCTCGGCATGCGCTTCCGCCAATTTCGCGTAGGACTGCATGTTCTGCACGGCGGTCATCGTATCGAATTTCTCGGCGCGCTGTTGAACCGCCGCGTCCATCTCGCGGGCATTGCTGCGCATGACCTGGGCGAATTTGTGCCACTGCCCTTCCTGCGCCTGGGTGATGTGCAGCTGTGCATGCAATTCATTGATGCGCTGGTCGACCCGGGTCATCAGGCTCTCCCCCTGCGTGCCGGGCGCCGCGGCGGACGGGGCGGAGGTGGTGGGCGGCATCGACGGCGTGGCCGGTGCAGTTGGCGCCGGCGTCGACTGGGCAAAGGCGGCCGCCGGCGCGACTAGCAGAACGGCCAGCGCGACCGGAGCAATGCGGAGCGAGAGCTTGGTCATCGGGAGATCCTGATCTGAGGGTGTTGCGCGATGGTTCGACGCCGGCTCAATAGCCGTAATAGACGGCCGGAGGCGGCGGCGCGTAATAGCCCGGAGGCGGCGGCCCGTAATAGGCGGGCGGCGGCGCGGCATATCCGCCCGAGGCGATCGCCGCACCGAGGCCGAGACCGATGATCCCGCCCACGATGGCGGCGCCCGCCGCATTGCCGCCACCATTGTGGTAGTAATGCCCACCGTCATGCCATCCGTGCCCATGCCAATCCCGCGCCTGCGCTGCCGGCGCCAGGGCAACCCCAACCGCGAGAGCGGCCGCAAACGCCGCCGAAGTCGCGGAGCGAAACCTAAAAACCATACGCGGCTCCTTCCAAAACCGTTCCGAAATAACGCGCGGGCCTTCGAAATGTTCCCCGCGCCGGCAAGGGAGAGCCGATTTCACCAAGGGTGAATTTTCAACTTCGCCGGAACACGCCCTAGATGGGCAACAGTGCGGCCGCGACACGCCGATCCTCGGCCAATAGCACGTTATAGGTCCGGCAGGCCGCTCCGGTGCTCATCGCCTCGATGACGATCCCGCGTCTTTTGAACGCCTCGCGCAATCCCGGCGGCACCGGCGCGATGCCACGCCCGAGCCCCAGCAGCAGCAGATCGACATTGCCGTCGTCGATCACCGCGGCGAGGCCGGCTTCGCTGAGGGCCGCTTCCGGCCAGGGCAGGATCCGGTCCGGAAAGACCAGGATCGGCCCGCGATAGACCTGTCCGCTGACGCGAAACCCCGCCGCCGCATAGCGCTCGATGACCTGAGTGCCGGGACGACGGAGCGGGGTCAGGTCCAAGGAGGCAACCGACAAACCGGTTTCAGCGCGAGGCGCGCTCGGCGGCGCCGCCTGTCCGCTCGCCGCGCGAGATCGCCCGCCGGTTGGGCTGGATGTAGTAGACCACCGGCGCGGCGATGAACAGCGACGAGTAGGTGCCGATGACGATGCCCCACATCATCGCGATGCTGAACCCGCGCAGCACCTGGCCGCCGAACACGAGCAACGACAACACCGCCAGCGCCACGGTGCTGACGGTGAGGATCGTGCGCGACAGCGTCTCGTTGAGGGCGAGGTTGATCAGGTCGCGAAACGGCATCGTGCGGTGCTTGCGCATCGCCTCGCGGACGCGGTCGTAGATGACCACGGTATCGTTGATCGAATAGCCGGCGATGGTCAGGATCGCAGCCAGGGTCGTCAGGTCGAATTCGAGCCGGAAGATCGCGAACAGCCCGACCGTGGTCACCACGTCATGGATCGTCGCGATCGTCGCGCCGAGGCCGAACTGCCACTCGAAGCGAAACCACACGTAGATCATGATCGCGCCCAGCGCGAGCACCGTCGCCAATACGCCGGCGCGGACCAGCTCGGCGCCGACGCTGGGGCCGACAACCTCGACCTTGCGGTAATCGATGCCCGAACCCAGCGCCTTGCGTGCCAACTCGATCGCGCGCTGCTGCCCGGCATCGCCGCCGGGCTGCTGCGGCAGGCGGATCAAAACGTCGCTCGGCCCGCCGAAACCTTGCAGCGAGGCCTGGCCGACGTTGAGCGCGTCGAGCTTGGCCCGCATCGCTGCCAAATTGGCCGGCCCGCCGATGACCCGCGCCTCGATCACCGTGCCGCCCTTGAAATCGATGCCGTAATTGAGCCCGAACGCGATGAACAGGCCGATCGACAGCGCGCCGAGCACGCACGAGAACGCCATGCCGAACTTGTGCCAGCGCATGAAATCGATCGCCGGTGTACGGCGAATGACGATCAACGGCCTCATCGGGACAGCGGCCTCATATCGGAATTTCCTTGGGTCGCCAGCGCCGCACCCAGGTCACGATGATCAGCCGCGTCACCAGGATGGCCGAGAACAGCGAAGTCAGCACGCCGATGCTCAACGTGACCGCAAACCCCTTCACCGGCCCGGAGCCGAGCCAGTACAGCAACACCCCGGCGACGAGCGTCGTCACGTGGCTGTCGACGATCGTACCGAAGGCGCGGGTGAACCCGGCGTCGAGCGAAGACAGCATTGACCGGCCGCCGCGCACCTCCTCGCGGATGCGCTCGTAGATCAGCACGTTGGCGTCGACCGCCATGCCCATCGTCAAGGCGATGCCGGCAATGCCGGGAAGGGTCAACGTGGCGCCCAGCAGCGACAGCGCCGCCAGCATCAGGCACATGTTAAAAAACAGCGCGACGTCGGCGAAAATTCCAAACAGGCCGTAGAACAGCACCATGAACACGACGACGAGGCAGACGCCGACGAAGCAGGCGAGCGTGCCTTCGTGGATCGAATCGGCGCCGAGATCGGGGCCGACCGTGCGCTCTTCAAGGATCGTGATCGGCGCCGGCAACGCGCCCGCGCGCAGCAGCAGCGCCAGGTCGCTCGCCGATTGCACGGTGAAGCTGCCTGAGATGATGCCGCTGCCGCCAAGGATCGCCTCGCGGATCACCGGCGCGCTGATCACCTTATTGTCGAGGACGATCGCGAACGGCTTGCCGACATTCTCGCGGGTTGCGTCGCCGAACCGCTTGGCCCCGGCGGCATCGAAGCGAAAGCTGACCACCGGCTCGTTGTTCTGGAACGTCGCCTGGGCATCAGTCAGCGTGTCGCCGCCGACCATGACCCGGCGCTTGACGACATAGGCGGTCGGCGCGCCGCTGCGGTCCTCCTGGGCCGGCAATATCTCGTCGTCGGGCGGCAATTTCCCGCCTCTCGCCTCGTCGAGCGGGACCGTAGTATCGACGAGCTGGAATGTCAGCTTGGCGGTGCGGCCGAGCAATTGCTTGACGTGTTCGGGATTACCGACCCCGGGCAATTGGACGACGATGCGATCGGTGCCCTGGCTCTCGATCAGCGGCTCCTTGGTCCCGGTCTCGTCGATCCGGCGGCGGATGATCTCGATCGACTGCTGCACCGCCTGCTCGCGGCGCGTGTTGGTCGCCACCGTGTTGAAGCGCAGCGCCCCGGCGCCGTCGTCGCCGATCGTCAGCGCGAGGTCGGGGTCGATCCCCGCGAGCGCCTTTTTCGCATCCTCGCCGCGGTTGGGGTCGGTCAATTTGAACGCGATCGCCTGGCCCTTGACGGCAAGGCCCCGATAGCCGATGCGCGCATCGCGCAGGGCGTTGCGCACGCTGTCGATGATCGTGTTGAGGCGCTCTTTCTGGGCGGCGGCAAAATCCACCTGCAACAACAGGTACGAACCGCCGCGCAGGTCGAGGCCGAGGGACAAACGCTGGTGCGGCACCGCCTCCGGCAGCTGCGCGAGCACCGACGGGCTGACCAGGTTGGGCGCGGTGAAGATCACGCCCAGCGCGCACACCGCGCAGATCAGCAGGATTTTCCAGTTGGCGAAATAGAGCATGTCTGCGGCAGTGCGTCAGGCCTTGTCGGCTTTGGCCGCGGCCTCTTTCTCCTTGGTTCCTTCCTTTTCCCGGGCGGCCTCGCGCGCGGCGGCAGGATCGGGCTTGGCGACGACGTTGGAGATCGTGCTGCGCAACACCCGCACGCGCACGTTCTGGGCGATGTCGACCTCGACCTCCTCGGCGCTGACCACCCTGTTCACGGTGCCGATGATGCCGCCGCCGGTGACCACCCGGTCGCCGCGGCGCAGCGCATCGAGCATGCCGCGGTGCTCCTTCTGCTTGCGCTGCTGCGGGCGAATCAGCAGGAAATAGAACACGACGAAGATCAGGACGAGCGGCAGGAACTGGACCACCGCGCTCGAACTGTCGAAGAGCCCCGTCGTCCCTTGGGCAAAGGCCGTGGAGATCAGCATCGGCATGGACCTCGAATTGGGGCGCCGCCCTGTTGCCGGCAAGCGGCAAACCGGCACAGACGGGCAACCGCGGCGGTGCCGGGGCGAATTGGTACGCGATGCTCATCGAAAGGGCAATGCTGGCTTGACATGACGTGTTGTTGCCTAGCTCACCTGTGATAGCGTCCGCCGCCCTATTGCCACGACACCCGCGACGATGACCGATTCCGAACTAGCCGCCTTCCTTCACCGGATCACCGATGCGCTCGAACGGCTGGCGCCGCCGGGCCGCGCCGCCATCGATCTTGATTCCGCCGATGCGTTCATCTGGCATGCCGACCGCGAATGGCTAGAGCCGGTCGTCGAGGTCAACCGCGTCGCGCTCGGCCTGTTGCGCGGCATCGACCGCGTCCGCGACATCCTGTTGCAGAATACCGATCGTTTCGCCAGCGGATTGCCGGCCAACAACGTGCTGCTGTGGGGCGCCCGCGGCACCGGCAAGAGCGCCCTGGTCAAGGCCGCCCATGCCGCCGTCAACGCCAAGCACCCGCACGCGCTGGCGCTGATCGAAATCCACCGCGAAGACATCCCGAGCCTGCCGCAGCTATTGTCGCTGCTGCGCGGCAGCGCGCGGCGATGCCTGTTGTTTTGCGACGATTTGTCGTTCGACCAGCAGGACACCAGCTACAAATCGCTGAAGGCCGTGCTCGAAGGCGGCATCGAGGGGCGCCCGGCCAATGTCGTGCTCTACGCCACTTCGAACCGGCGCCACCTGATGCCCCGCGACATGATCGACAACGAGCGCTCGACCGCGATCAACCCGGCCGAGGCGATCGAGGAGAAGGTGTCATTGTCCGACCGGTTCGGGCTGTGGCTGGGCTTTCACAATGTCGACCAGGATACCTACGACGCGATCGTCCGCGGCTATGCCGAGCATTACCGCCTCGACCTGCCGCCCGACCGGCTCAAGGCGGAAGCCAACGAGTGGTCGATCACCCGCGGTTCGCGTTCCGGCCGGGTCGCGTGGCAGTTCATCCAGGACCTCGCCGGCCGGCTCGGCAAGACGCTCGGCTGAGCGGAGGCGCCGGCCTTACCCGGCCTTGTCGTCGCCCCGGTTCGCGGCGCGCGGCAACGGCGCGAGGAAATCGCGCGGATCGACCGGCCGGTCGCCGCGGCGCAATTCGAAATGCAATTGCGGCTGTTCGACCCCACCGGTCGTTCCGACCCTGGCGATGACCTGCCCGGCGCTGACGGTGTCGCCTTTCTTGACCGCCACGTCTTCGCAATGCGCATAGGCCGAGATCCAGCCGCCGGGGTGCTTGACCAGGATCAGATCGCCGTAGCCGCGCAACTCGTTACCGGCATAGGCGACCTCGCCGCCGTCGATCACCCGCACCGGGGTGCCTTTCGGCGCGGCGATGTTGATGCCGTCGTTGCGCCCGCCATTGGTGGACGCGCCATACCCGACGAGGATGCGGCCGCGTACCGGCCACGGGAAGCGGCCTTCACGGATCGCCGGCGCGGCCGCCGGGGCCGGCGCCGAATCGGCGCGCGCCTCCTCCGCCGCCGATTGCTCGCCGGGCGGCGGCGTCAAAGTGCCGGGCCCGGCCTCGCTCGCCCGCGTTTCCGGCGGCGCCGGCGAATCGAGCGGGATCACGTCGGGCTGCCGGGCCGGCGGCGGCTCCGGCCGCAATGACATGTCGCGGCGCGGCGGCGGTGCGGCCGCCTGTGGTGGCGCGCCGAGCGGCGCTGCCGGCGCCAGCTCGGCCTCGCGAATCGAGCCTTCCTCGCCGCCGCCCGGGATCAACAGGCGGCTGCCGATGTCGATCTGGTAGGGCGGGTGCAGATGGTTGGCCGCGATGATTGCGCGCTCGCTGACATGGTAGCGATGGGCGAGGAAGCCCAACGACTGGCCGCGCTCGACGATGACGACGCGATTGCCCGGCGCCATCTCTGGTGGGCGGCGCCGCGGCAAGGGCGGCAAGGGGGCGGACGGCGCGCCCTCCCCGACCCAGCCGGAATTGTTTTCGCTGCCGAAATAGACCGGAGCCGGCGCCGGCGGCGAACCGAGGCTGCAGGACGCGACGGCTCCGACGATGCCGAATCCGATAGCGGCGCGCGCGAAGGCGCGCCCGATTTGATTGGCGCTGACCATGTCCCCTCCTGCGCGCCCCCCGACGCGCAAGCATCCCGCCGCGCAGTGTAAAGCAGAAACCGGCCGGATTGAATCGTCGTTGCGCGCGGTCGCCGCCCGCTTCCCGCAACCATCCGGCCAATTCCAGCCGCGGCTCACCGGGTGCTGCGGCGGATCGCGGTCAGCCGGTCGCCGATAAAGGTCAGGATGCCGACCGGGCGGTCTGTTGTTCCGGCCAGTTGCGTCTTCGGCAGGTAGACCCAGTGCTCGCGGCGGCCGGCTGGAGTCTCGCTGGTATCGATTCGGTCAGGCTCGCACCAGATCGTGCGTTCGACCTCGGCCTTGGTCATGCCGAGCCGTGCCTCGCCGTGGCAGCCGGCCCCGCGCGCGGCGGCAGTGCGGTCGAGCGCGGCACAGAGCGCCAGGGTTGCCGTGACCACGTTAAGATCGTGGGGAAGCTGCAGCGCGGCAAAGCGGTCGCCGCCGACCGCGGCCGCCAGATGGACGCGCGCACCGTCGATCGCGGTACGGGCCGGGCCTGCGACCTGCGGCTCATGGCAGGATCGCAGCGCCAGCTCAGCCGAATCGAGGGCGGGACCGACCTTGGCGAACGCGGCCGGGATCGGCGCAGGCGGCGGGTTGCCGGCGCAGGCCGAAACCAGCCCGGCGATGCCCGCGCACAGGACGGCGCAGGTGCCGAAATGCCCCATTCTGCCGCTTCCCCCACGCCCCCTCCGACCCGGCCGCGGCTTGCCGCCCGCGCCCCAGGCCGGCGTCAATCTTCCGATTCGCCGGGCGCTCCGACGCCGGCTTCGAGGCGCGGCAAGCCGGGAACGAGCGGTACGAACCTGACCCAGCCCAGATCCTCGACCGTATTTTCGCCGTCGCCGCGACGGCACAGCCGCAACAGCCGCTGGTCGCGGTATTCCGCCCCTACGGGCACGATCAGGATGCCTCCCGGCGCCAGTTGGCTGACCAGCACGGCGGGAATCTCCGGCGCTGCGGCGGTCACGACGATGCGGTCGAACGGCGCCTGCTCGGCCCAGCCCTTGGCGCCGTCGCCGAAACGGCAGACGATGTTGCCGAGCCGCAGCGCGGCAAATCGCCGCTCGGCCTCGCGCAACAGTTCGCGGTGGCGCTCGACCGTGAACACCCGCCGCGCCAGGCGCGACAGGATCGCCGCCTGATAGCCGGAGCCGGTGCCGATCTCCAAGACCTTGTCGCGGTCGCCGAGTTCGAGGCTTTCGGTCATCAGCGCCACGACGTAGGGCTGGCTGACCGTCTGCCCGTTGCCGATCGGCAATGCGATGTTTTCGTAGGCCTGGTCCTCGAATGCCGCCGGAACGAACATCTCGCGCGGCGTTTTCTCGATGGCGCCGAGCACCCGGTGGTCGCCGATCCCGCCGCGGCGCAATTCCATCAGCAGGCGAACGGTCTTGGCCAGCGCGGCCGGCTCTTGCGGGTTCATCCGATCACCGCCTCGCCGCGCAGATACGGCTGCAAAACCTCGGGAATGGCGACGCTGCCGTCGCCGCGCTGGAAGTTTTCGAGGATCGCGATCAAGGTGCGGCCGACCGCGAGGGCCGAGCCGTTGAGCGTGTGGACGGGCCGCGTGCCCCGCCCATCGGCCGGGCGATAGCGCGCTCTCATGCGCTGGGCCTGAAACGCACCGCAATTCGAGCAGCTCGAAATCTCGCGATAGGCGTCCTGCCCCGGCAGCCATACCTCGATGTCATAGGTCTTCTGTGCGGCGAACCCCATGTCTCCGGTCGACAGCAAGACGACGCGGTAGGCCAGGCCCAGCCGCTTCAGCACCTCCTCGGCGCAGGCGGTCATGCGCTCGTGTTCGGCCGCCGAATCCTCGGGCCGCGTGATCGAGACCAGCTCGACCTTGGAAAACTGGTGCTGGCGGATCATGCCGCGGGTGTCGCGCCCGGCCGCGCCGGCTTCCGAGCGGAAGCACGGCGTCCACGCCGTCAACCGCAGCGGCAGGGCCGAATCGTCGAGAATCTCGCCCGCGGCGAGGTTGCTGAGCGGCATCTCCGCCGTCGGAATCAGCCACAACCCGTCGGTCGTGCGGAACATGTCTTCCGCCTTCATCGGCAGGTTGCCGGTGCCGTAGGCCGCCTCGTCGCGAACCAGGAGCGGCGGCGCGATCTCGACATAGCCGAATTCGCGGGTGTGCAGGTCGAGCATGAACTGCGCGAGCGCGCGTTCGAGGCGGGCCAGCGCCCCCTTCAATACAACGAATCGCGAGCCCGACAGCTTGGCCGCGGCAGCGAAATCCATCAGCCCCAGGCGCTCGCCGATCGCCTCGTGCGCCAGCGGCGCGAAATTGAAGCGCGGTGGCGCGCCGATGATGCGCAGCAGCTTGTTGGCGCTTTCGTCCGACCCGTCGGGCACATCCTCTTCCGGCAGGTTCGGCAGCGAGGCGAGCAATTCGTCGATCCGCCGGCGCAATTCCGCCGCTTTCGCCGAATTGCCGGCATCCATCTCTTTGACGCGGCTGCTTTGGGCCAGCAACTCGGCGATATCGTCACCGCGCTTTTTCGCAGCGCCGATGTCGCGAGCGATCTGGTTGCGGGTCGCCTGCAGGTTCTGCGCGGTGGTTTCCGTGGACCGCCACTCGCGGTCGAGCGCCAGCACTTCGTCGGCGCGTGGCGGCAATCCACGCCGGACGAGGCCGCGGTCGAACGCCTGCGGGTTGTCCCGGATCCAACGCAGATCGTGCATACCTAGCGTCTGCTGCTACAGTTACTCGCTAAGTATAGAGGTTTGAGCGAGTCTCGTCCATTACTGCCAGGGCCGATCCGGCACTGCAATTACGTACCAGGAGCCGAGCTTCCCTTGCCCGCCAGCTCCGCTTCCTCTTCGGCCTCGCGTTTCGCCTTGGCCTTTTCGACCATGCGGCAGGAAATGATCGACGCCTCGTACAGCAGGATGAGCGGCACCGCCAGCGAGGTCTGGCTGACGATATCGGGCGGGGTCAGCACTGCGGCAAGGGCAAACATGCCGACGATCGCATAGCGCCGCTTTGAGGCGAGCCCGGCCGCGGTCACCAGCCCGACCCGGCCCATCAGGGTCAGCAGTACCGGCAATTGAAAGGCGACTCCGAACGCAAACAGCAGCGTCATCACCAGCGACAGGTACTGGTCGACCTTGGGCTCGCTGACGATCGCCAGCGAGCCGTGGACGGATGGCGATTCGAAGCTGAGGAAAAACTTGAAGGCGAACGGGATGACGACGAAATACGCCAGCGCCGCGCCCAGCAGAAACAATATCGGGGTCGCGCACAAATAGGGCAGAAAGGCCCGCCGCTCGCTTTTGTAAAGCCCGGGCGCGATGAACTTCCAGACCTGGATCGCGATGATCGGAAAGGCGATGCACAGCGCCGCCCAGAACGAAACCTTGACGTAGGTGAAAAAGGCTTCGGTCAACCCGGTGAAGATCATCTCGCGCCCGGGCTCGTGCCCAAGGATGTTCGCCAGCGGCCGCGCCAGGAAGCGGAAGATGATGGTCTTGAACTGATAGGTGACCAGAAACGTCACGATCAGCGCGCCGAACGACCACAGCAGCCGGGTGCGCAGCTCGGTCAGATGATCGAGCAGCGGCATCCGGCCGGCTTCGAGCTCGTCTTCCCGGTCGTGTTCGGCCATCGCCAGCCCTTACGGCTTCGGCGGCTCTGGATAGTGCGCCGGCGGCGGCATCTCCGGCAGCGACAGCGGCAATTCCGGCTCGTCCGCCTCGTTCACTGCCGCCGCCTCGATCGCCTCCGGCGCCGCGACCTCCGCCGTCAGCGGCGGCGCGACCGCTGGGGCCTCGAGCGTCGGCAGCGACGGCTCGAAATAATCGGGCGTGGCCGGCGGCGCCAGGCTTTCGGCCAGGCTTCCGTCCGCATCGATGGTCTTGCTGATCTCGTGCTCGAAATCGAACTCGGTCGCCTCGCGGATTTCGCGGCGCATCTCGTCGAGCTCGGTGTCGCGGATCATCTGCTCGATGCTGTTCTGAAAGTCGCGCGACATATTGCGCGCCTTGCGCACCCACATCCCGGCGATGCGCAGGGCGCGCGGCAGGTCCTTCGGCCCGATGACGACGAGCGCAACGGCAGCGATCAGCATCAGCTCCGGCCAGGCGATGTCAAACAGCATCGGCTGGCGCGGGGCGGCCGGATGCCCCGCATTTCAGGCGGGCGATCTGGCCAGTAGGGAACGACATGGGCGGCTCCGCAAGCGGCGCGATGATGTCAGAAACGCTCCGGAGCGGCAAACCCTACCCCGGCTGGCTGCCATAGCAGCCGCGCCCGATCGCGACGAGGCGGTTTTCGGCATCGGCGACATCGATGTCAACGACTGCGACCATGCGTCCGGTGCGGCGCACCCGCGCAGTCGCGCTGAGGCGCGGGCCCGTCGCCGGGCGCAGGTAGTCGACGCGGAAATTGATCGTCGGCACCGGGCCGCCGAGATTGAGCGCCACGGCAAAATCGCCGGCGATGTCGATCAACGTCGCGATCGCCCCGCCATGCCATTGGCCCGTGCCGCCGTGCCGTTCCAGCTCGGGCCGCAAGTCGATCGCGAATTGCGCCGTCGCCGCGGCGGGATCGGTCGCAGTCACCCGCAACCCGAGCAGCCGCGCAAACGGCGAATTGTCGAGCCGCGCCTGGATGGCTTCGGCGGTCATGGGCTCAGTCATTGCAGGTGATCGTCGCTTTCGGTTTCGGGTAGCGCGGCGTCCGCTTCCGGGTCCGGCGCGGCGGCGCCGTCGCCGAGCACGACCGGGCCGATTTCGAGCAGGCCCGCGGCGCGCAATTCCTCGACTCCGGGCAGTTCGGTCAGGTCGTCGAGCCCGAAATGGGCGAGGAAATGCGACGTCGTTACCCAGTTGAGCGGCCGCCCGGGAACCTCGCGGCGGCCCTTCGGCCGCACCCAGCCCGCCTCGACCAGCCGGTCGAGCGTGCCGCGGCCGAGCGCGACGCCTCGGATCGCCTCGATTTCGGCCCGGGTCACCGGCTGGTGATAGGCGATCACCGCCAATGTCTCGACCGCGGCGCGCGACAGGGTGCGCACCACCTGCCGCTCCTGCCGCAGCAGCTTCCCAAGGTCCGGCGCGGTCGCGAACATCCAGCCGGCGCCGCGACGCACCAGATTGACGCCGCGCTCGGCGTAGTGGGCCGCGAGCGTGCCCAGCAACCCGCCGATATCGGCCTCGTCGCCGACAACCTGGGCCAGCGCCTCCTCCGACATCGGCTCCGCGGCGGCGAACAACAGCGCCTCGACGAGCCGCAGCCGCTCGCACTCGCTGCTCATCTTCCCGCCTCGCGCTCGGCGCTGTCGCGCCCGGGGCTGCGCAGGTAGAGCGGGCCGAACGGCCGCTCCTGGCGCAATTCGACGCGCCCCGCCCGGACCAGTTCGAGGCTCGCTGCAAACATGGCCGCCAGCGCCGAGCGGCGGAACAAATTGCCGCGCAAACCCTCGGGCAGAAAGCCGACCAGCTCCCGCCAATCCGGAACACGGCCCAGATGTGGCGCGAGCTGGCGCAGCCCGTCGCCGAGCGAATAGAACTCGGCCGGCAGGATGGTCAGGGTTTGCACGTTCCGGCGGCGATGCGCGGTGCCGTAGGCGGTCAGCAGATCGTAGAGGCTGAGCTGGTAGACCGGCCGGTCGATCGGCGCGAATTTTTCCGGCGCGCCGCGGCACAACAACTCGCGGCCGAGCTGCGGCCGCGCCATCAGCGCCGCGCCCGCGCGCTGCATCGCCTCCAATAATTGCAGCCGGCGGGTCAGTGCCGCGGCCAATTCCTCGGCGCTCGGCTCGTCCTCGGCCGCCGGCGGATCGGGCAGCAACAGGCGCGACTTGAGGTAGGCGAGCCACGCCGCCATGACCAGATAGTCGGCGGCGATTTCGAGGCGCAGCCGGTGCAGTTCGGCGATGAAGGCAAGGTACTGCTCGGCCAGCGCCAGGATCGAGATCTTGGCGAGATCGACCTTCTGTTCCCGCGCCAGGGCGAGCAGCAGGTCGATCGGCCCTTCGTATCCGTCGAGCTCGAGCACCAGCGGCGCCGCGTCCGCAGGCGCCCGCTCCACCGCCGCGAAATCGCGATCCGTCGCGGCCTCGCTCATCCGCTCTGTCCGGTCACCGCCAGTACCAGGCGGATCAGCGCCAGGGTCGGCCTGCCGATCAGCCAGCCAAGCAGGCTGAAGCCGAGACCGATGCGAACGCCGATATACGAAACCACGAACAGCGATATCAGGATCAGCATGCCGTAGGGTTCGAGCCGGGCGAGCGGGCGGGCGAGGCTCGCCGGCAGCAGCCCGACCGCAATCCGGCCGCCGTCGAGCGGCGGCAACGGCAGGAGGTTGAACACGCAGAGAACAGCGTTGATCTGCAGCGAGTGGACCAGATTTTCGGCAAGCCAGCTCGCCAACGTCGGCGGCCCGATATCGACGCCGTAAAGCAATAACGACGAGACGATCGCCAGCAATACGTTGGTGGCGGGACCGGCCAGCGCGACCAAAACCATCCCCGCGCGCAACGGCCGCAGCCGGCCGAAATTGACCGGCACCGGCTTGGCGTAGCCGAACAGGAACCCCGAACTCACCAGCAGGATCAGCGGCAGCACGATCGTCCCCATCGGGTCGATGTGCTTGATCGGGTTGAACGTGACCCGGCCCATGCGCCACGCCGTGTCGTCGCCGAGGCGCAACGCGACAAAGCCGTGCGCGGCCTCGTGAAAGGTGACCGCAAGGATCACCGGCAATATCCACGTGGTGGCGGCGTAGAGCATCGTGTTGAGGTTGCCGGCCGGCATCATCGCGCAACGAGCCCGTCGAACCGCGCCTCGGCGGCAGCACGGTCAAACGGCACGGCCGAAGCACGGCGCAGCGCTTCCCCGCGCTTGAGGCGCGCTGCCGTCGCCGCGGAAACCGGTCCGACCGCTGCGGCGATTTCCTCCATTTCCGCGATCTCGGCGCTGCAGTGAAGCACGAGGTCGCACCCCGCCGCCACAACCCCGGCGGCGCGCACGCCGAGCCGGCCGCCAAGCGCACCCATCGACACATCGTCGGAGATCAGCACGCCATCGAAGCCGATCTCGCCGCGCACCGCCTCACCGATTACCGCCGCCGACAATGTCGCCGGCGCCTCCGGGTCGATCGCGGCGAACACGACATGCGCCGTCATCGCCCAGGGCATCCCGGCGAGGGCGTGGAACGGCGCGAAATCGGTTTGCGCCAGCGCCTCGCGCGTCGCCGCGACGCGCGGGCATTCGCGGTGGCTGTCGACCAGTGCCCGGCCATGCCCGGGAATGTGCTTGACCACCGGCAGGACGCCGCCGCCAAGAAACCCCTCGCACGCCGCGCGGCCCAGTTCGGCGACTCGGCCCGGGGCATTGCCGTAGG
Source organism: Alphaproteobacteria bacterium (assembly GCA_030041385.1). GTDB lineage: Bacteria > Pseudomonadota > Alphaproteobacteria > ATCC43930 > CGMCC-115725 > DATARH01. The sequence continues at coordinate 787 of JASHNY010000111.1, read as the reverse complement.
CGCGGTCCCCGATCACCCGGTCGGCGCCGGGAACCGGCAAGTCGAGCACCGGTGCGCAATCGACCGTGATGCCGAGTGCGGCGAGGTCGTCGGCAATCAATCGCGCGCCGAGCCGCACCGCCTCGGCGGCCAGCGGGTCAGGCAGTTCGGCGAGCCTGGCCGCCGCCGGATAACTGCGCCAGTGAGGCGGGCCGAGGCGGGCGACGCGGCCGCCCTCCTGGTCGATCAATACCGGCGCATCCCCGCGCCCGACGCTGTCGCGCAGCGCCGCGACCAGATCGAACAGCCGCGCCGGGTCGCGGCAATTGCGCCGAAACAGGATGAAGCCGAGCGGGTCGGCGGCGGCAAAAAAATCGCGTTCGGCGGCGCTCAGCCGCTCGCCGGCGCAGCCGAAAACGACCGCGCGCGGAGCCTTTGCCGCAGGCCGCCCCCGCTCATCTGACAATCGAGCACTCCAGATGGCGCTGCCGCAATTGACGGCACAGCCGCTCGGCTGCACCGGGACGCGCGAACGATCCGACCTCGATGCGATAAAACACGCCGCGATCGCCGAGATCCGCGCGCACCGCATCCGCGCTGAGCGGGCCCAGCAGATCGGGATAATCCCGTTTCAAGCGCTGCCATTCGATCCGCGCCGCATCGACGCTGCGCACCGAGGCGAGCTGGAGCCTGACCGGGCCACTCTCGACGCTGCGCGGCACTGCCGCGGCCGTGGGTTCGGGGCGCGACGCTCTGACGGCCGGCAAACCATGCTCGGCCGCGGCGGCTGAAGCGCGGGCCGGCGGCG
>JASHNY010000110.1 GCA_030041385.1 Alphaproteobacteria bacterium | reverse complement strand
CCGTAATCCTGTTTGGCGGCGAACGCCGCGTCGAGCTGAGCCGAGGTGATAAGCTGCCCAGCAACAAAACCGGGAGACGATTGCGCCGCCGCCGGGGCGGCAGAAAGCGCCATCAGGGCAAGCGCCAGCATCCCGGCGCGCCAGGGTACACTTCGCATCGGACCTACCGTTTCAGGAAAGAGCGGGAACCCGCTATTACGCGGGGTAATTCAGAGCCGACGCCGTGCCGCCTCGATCAGGTCGGCCGGGTCAAACGGCGGGCGGCCTCGTGCGCATCCAGAACGCGCCGCCGTGAAGCGGGATGCCGGCTTGCCCGAGCGCGCTCAACCGCGCCATCAACTGCTCCTGCATCGTCACGTAGTAGACCGGGAAGACGACCTCAAAGCGGTCGCCATAGAGCAGCGCGCAGGCCAGCAGATATTGTTCGTTGTAGAAGCGGCTCCGCCACTCGTCGGGGTAATCGGCGGGCAGGAAGATGTCGTGTATCCCGACGACCGTCCCCGGCGCCAGGCGGGGCAGGAATTCGAGGAAGACGACGGTGACATCCGATCCCTGAAACGAGCGGTGGCCGTTGTCGATGAAGACGATGTCCTCGGGGCCGAGAAACCGGAGATCGCGGTCGCGGATATCTTCGAAGGCCTCCCTGATGACCCGATCGCAGAGGGCGTCGATTTCGGCGCGGGGGTGCGGATCGACGGAAATGATCTGCGTCCGCAGCCCGTGATGCGAGATCGCATGGCGGGCAAATTTGGTCGAATTCCCGGACCCGACCTCGAAATAGTACCGCGGGTTCCGGCTCACCAGCAGCCAATAGAGGCTCATCGCGTCGAGACCGGTGAACCAGTCGTTATCCCAGAACGGGTCCAGCGACCCGGCTTGCGCCGCTCTTGGGATGCGCGAGAATTGATCCCGGAGCGCCCTGATTTCGTCGATGATCGCGCGGCACTGGGCGCCGTTGCGCCCGATGATCTCCGCCAGTTCCGCGTGCGGCGGCCGGCCGTGCCCGAACCGCACTTTGGGCCGGTATTCGTACTCGAAGCGCAGGACGGTATCTGGCGGTGGCGGCACCCCGGCAACCCAGCCGGTGTCCTGGACGATTTCCTGCCGGATTATCGTTGCCGGCTCAGGCAAGGGGCGTTTTCGCAGCGGCCACATTACCGCTGAGGCATAGCACGCTGCGAGAGATTAGGGCCAGAACTATGCAATCTCCGCGGTCGCCAGCATCGCCGCGTCGCGTCGATTGGGGAGGCGGCGGCGAAAGCCTAAGATTCTTCGCTGCGGCGAGGTGCCAGCGCCGCGACCATCAGACACGCCAGAAGAGCGATGAGGATTTTCCGCATCGTCGACACGCGCCCCCTTTTCGGTTGGCAAGACACGCGGATTGCGTTTGAATGTCGGGCGATGGAGTCGAAAAGCGCGTATTCTGCTGATAGATTGGCGGCCGAGGGCGGAAAATCCTACCTCGGTGCCGTGTCGGCTCTATCGCCTGTAGAGCAGCGCCAAACCCTCGCCGCACATTTGGCGCAAATAATTCAGTTGTTTGGCAGTGCGATGTTTTTCGCCGCCCTCAAAGAGGCCGCGGCCGTCGCCCTATTCTGGGGCGAGGAGAGGCCGCCGCACTGATCTTCGTCGATGATCGCGCGGTACTGGCCGCCGTTGCGCCCGACGACCTCTGCCAGTTCCGCGTGCGGCGCGGTGATCTTCGCCTGCATCGCCGCTTCGCATCGATTGAGGAGGCGGCGGCGAAAGGCGGGAGCGGCATCCGATCAGATCGCCTCAATCGTCATGGCCGCCCCCCGGAACGCCCGCCGGGCGGCTGTCCGGGGGCAATCCGGCCTCTGGGGAACAAGTAAGGCGATGCGACACCTGTCGCAGATGCCCGGACCGGGTCCGGGCATGACGACGGGCAAAGGTGCTTCAACATGAACGGACCACGCTCTAAGATTTTGCGCTGGGGCGAGGCGCCGAGCCTGCCGCCGCGCCGCTTCTGACAAGGAGGCACAGATGCCGCTGCCGCAGGATATCCGGCCCGCGTTTCAGGACATTCAGGACACGCTGGTGCGCAATGACGCGCCGTGGATCGAGCAGACGCCGCTGTCCAGGGTCAAGGTGCTGTGGGTCGGGCGCGAAACCGGCACCTGGGCGTCGCTGCATCACTGGAAGAAGGGCTACGTCGCGCCGCCGCACAAGCATCTCGCCGGTGCGCATGCGTTCATCCTTTCCGGCAAATTGCAGGTGCGCAACGGCGTGCTCGGCGCCGGCGATTACGTGTACGAACCATCGGGCATATTGCACGACGCGACAACCGCGCTCGAAGACACGACGTATCTGTTCATCTGCAACGGCGCGGTCCTGTTCTTCGACGAGAACGGGTTCACGCGCTACACGAACTGGGAGGTGATGGAGCGGCTGCGCGCGCCGGCGGCGCCGGTCGCCCAGGCCGCCGAATAGGGATCTCGCCAATGCCCGACGGCGTGTCCCTCGATGATCTGCTGCCGCGCCTGCGCCAGCTTCTCGGCGATCGCGGCATCCTGACCGAGCCGGCCGATACCGCCCCTTATTGCGAGGATTGGCGCCGGCTCTATCGCGGCCATACCCCGGCGGTATTGCGCCCGGCGACCACGGCCGAACTGGCCGCCGCGGTCGGGCTGTGCGCCGCGCACGGCGCGGCGATCGTGCCGCAGGGCGGCAACACCAGCATGGTCGGCGGCGCGGCGGTCGCCGAGGACGGCTCGCAACTCGTCCTCAGCCTGGCGCGGATGAACCGGGTGCGGACGATCGACACCGTCGACATGACGATGGAGATCGAGGCGGGCGTCGTATTGAAGGCGGCGCAAGAGGCGGCGGACGAGGCGGGATGCCTGCTGCCGCTGTCGATCAGCTCCGAGGGTTCGGCGCAGATCGGCGGCGTATTGGCGACGAATGCCGGCGGCAACAACACCGTGCGCTACGGCAACGCCCGCGACCTCGTGCTCGGGCTCGAAGTCGTCTTGCCCGACGGCCAGGTGTGGAACGGGCTCCGCCGTCTGCACAAGGACAATACCGGCTATTGCCTGCGCCAGCTCTTCGTCGGCAGCGAAGGGACGCTCGGCATCATCACCGCCGCGGTGTTGAAATTGTGGCCGCGGCCGCGCGAACTCGCCGTGGCGCTGTGCGCGGTGCCGTCGGCGGACGCGGCGCTCGAATTGTTCGGGCGCTGCCAGCGGCACGACGCGGCCGCGATCCAGGCCTTTGAGTACATGTCGGGCGCCGGGATGGAGCTGGTATTGCGCCACATCCCCGGCGCGGCCCTGCCGCTGTCCGGGCCGGCGGCGCATTACGTGCTGGTCGAATTCGCAACCCCGCGCGACGGCGCCGACCTCAAGGCCGAGCTCGAAGATGTGCTTGGCAGGGCGATGGCCGACGGGCTGATCGGCGACGCCGTGATCGCGGAAAGCGGGGCGCAGCGCGCCGCGATCTGGAAATTGCGGGAGGAGCATTCCGAGGCGCAGAAGCGCGCCGGTGCTTCGGTCAAGAACGATATCTCGGTGCCGGTGTCGAAAGTGCCGGAATTGATCCGGCGGGCGCGCGCGGCGTGCGAAGCGCTGGTGCCCGGCATCGTCTGCGTGCCGTTCGGCCATCTCGGCGACGGCAACATCCACTTCAACCTGGTCCAGCCGCCCGCCGCCGATGCCGCGGCGTTTCTCGCCCGCGACCACGAGTTGATGGACGCGGTCAACGCGGTGGTGCGCGACCTCGACGGGAGCTTCTCGGCCGAGCACGGGATCGGCCGGCTGAAGCCCTACATGATGCCCGAGTGGCGCGGCGGCGCCGAGCTCGAGTTGATGCGCCGGATCAAGCAGGCGCTCGACCCCCTCGGGCTGCTGAATCCGGGCAAATTGCTGCCGTAATTCCTGTCATCCCGGCGCAAACCCGGATGACGATTGCAGAGGGGAAAGCGCGGGATGCTGCGGCGGCTGGTGGTCATCCTCTGTGTGGTGGTTCCGCTCGGCGCTCGTGCGGCCGAGCCGCAATGGCTGACCTTGCCGCCGACGCCGACCCTGCCGCCGGCGCTGCAGAGCGGCCTCGCGCCGGTCAACGGCATCAAGATCTGGTACGCCACCTTTGGCCGGGGCGCGCCGGTGATCCTGTTGCACGGCGGGCTCGCCAACTCGAATTACTGGGGAAAACTGGTCCGCGCGCTGGAGCCGCACTACCGCGTCATCGTCATGGACAGCCGCGGCCACGGCCGCAGCACTCGTGACGCGCGCCCCTATGGCTACGAGCTGATGGCCTCGGACGTCATGGCGCTGATGGATTTCCTCAACGTGCCGAAAGCCGCCCTTATCGGCTGGAGCGATGGCGCGATCATCGGCCTCGACATCGCGATGCACCACCCCGAACGCCTGACGAAGCTGTTTGCCTTTGCCGCCAACTCCGACCCGAGCGGGGTCGCCGATATTGCCCACAGCCCGGTCTTCAACGCCTTTATCGCGCGCGCCCAAAAGGAATACGAGGCGCTGTCGCCGACGCCGACGGAATACAAGAGCTTCCTCGCCCAGATCACCAAGATGTGGGAGACGCAGCCGCACTGGACCGCCGCCGACCTGCAGAAGATCACGGTGCCCACCTGGATCGTCGATGCCGACCATGACGAGGCGATCAAGCGCGAGAACACCGAATTCATGGCCGCCAACATCCCCGGCGCCGGGCTGTTGATCCAGCCCGAGGTCAGCCATTTCTCGTTTCTTCAGGACCCGGCGCAGTTCAACGCCGACGTGCTGCACTTTCTGGCGCACGTGAAGGGGCGATAGGGCTTCAGCCGGTGCGGAACGGGTCGACGACGCGCAGGTGGCGGTCGATGACCATCCCGTGCTGCAGGTCCTCGGACCATAGGCAATCGCAATCCGCCAGCAACGCGGCTGCGGCGATCATCCCGTCATAGACGGAAAGGCGGTACCGCTCGGCCAGGGCGATCCCGGCCTGATGCGTATCGATCGTCATCGGCTCGACCGTGACGAGGCCGCGGATCAATGCGAGGAAAGGGCGAAGCTCTTCCCAGGACAACCGCATCTTGCGGCGCCCGACATGGGAGATCTCGTTGAGAACCTGCACGCTGATCGTGCCACCCGCGCGCAGCAATTCTTCCGCCCGATCGGCCTTTGCGGTTTCGCCCGAGGCGATGTAGAGCAACACGTTGCTGTCGAAGAAATTACCGGGCATTCGCCTCGTCCCGGTCGAAGACGAAATCGGCCGGGAGCCTGCCGCGAAATTCCCGCAGCCGGCGCAATAACTCCTCGCGGTCGGGCTTGCGCGAAACGACGAACGAGCGAGCGCCGGAGAGGCTGATGTGGATGTCGTCGCCTTCGTGCAATTCCAGCGCCTCGACCAGCGCTGCGGGAAGGCGTACGGCCAGGCTGTTGCCCCATTTCGCGACACGCATTGGCGGCCCTCCGAAGATATACGTATCGGCTTACGTATATCTGCACGCCGTCGCAATCAAGGATCGCCGGCTACAGCGGCAGGGCGTCGCCGCCGAACGAGATGATCGGCACCTCGGCGCCGGCCGGCAGCGGCGGCGCGTGCGGCGGCCGCACCACCAGGCAGTCCGAGGCGGCGAGCGGCCGCATCATCGACGAATCCTGCACCTCGAACGGCGCCACTTCGAGGGTTCCGTCCGGCGTCCGCGACAGGCGCGCGCGCAGGTAGTCCTGGCGCCGGTCGTTCTGCTTGACCGGCACGCCGAGCCGCGCGGTCATCGGCGCGGGGACGGCGTCGGGCAATCCGGCAAGGCGCCTGATCGCCGGCCGCAGAAAGATCAGCGAGCACACCAGGGTCGAGACCGGGTTGCCCGGCAATCCGATCATCGGCATGTTGCGGTAATGCCCGAACATCAGCGGCTTGCCGGGCCGGATCGCGATCTCCCAGAAATCGATCGCCAGCCCGTCTTCGCTCAACACGCCGCGCACCAGGTCGTGCTCGCCGACCGACACGCCGCCGGTGGTGACGAACAAATCGACGCCGCGCGCCGCGGCGGCGATATGGCGCAGCGCATCGGGGTCGTCGGGGGCGTTGCCGACCATCACCGGCTCGGCGCCGTTCGCGGTCACGAACGCGGCCAGCGCCAAGAGGTTGGAGCTGACGATCTGGTGCGGGCCGATCGGGTCGCCCGGCATCACGATCTCGTCGCCGGTCGACAATATCGCCACGCGCGGCCGGCGATAGACAAACAGCCACGGCCGGTTCATCGCCGCGGCGAGGCCGATGTCGCGCGGGGTCAGGCGCTTGCCGGCGTGCAGCAGCACGTCGCCCTCGGCGAAATCGAGCCCGGCGCGGCGCACATACCGGCCGCGCGGCGCGCCTTCGCGCACCTCGACCCGGTCGCCGCTGCGCTCGGTGTCCTCCTGGATCACGATCGCGTCGGCGCCGTCGGGCAAGGGCGCGCCGGTGAAGATGCGCGCCGCCTCGCCCTGGCCGAGCCGGCCGCCAAACCCGGCGCCGGCCGGAATCTCGGCGACGATCCTCAATGTCGCCGGCACCCGCTCGACATCCTCGGCGCGCACCGCATAGCCGTCCATCGCCGACACCGCGAAGGGCGGCTGGGTACGCCGCGCCGCGACATCCTCGGCGAGCACGCGGCCGACGCAATCGGCGAGGCCGAGCTGCTCGGGCGGCACCGGGCCGAGCGGCGCCAGCAGGCGCGACAGGGCTTCTTCGACGGAAATCATCGGTTCAGCTCCTCAAGAGCCGTCATTCTCACGAACGCGGGTTCCCACAAGATCGGGGTCATTCCGGGGCGCGGCCAACGGCCGCGAACCCGGAACCCAGGAACACCGGCCTCTGGAATATGGGTTCCGGGCTCGCCGCTGCGCGTCGCCCCGGAATGACGGTTTATCGGGCAAATCCGATCCACTTCGGACTCCCGCTTGCGCGGGGGTGACGGTTGAAGGGAAGCGAACAGCCGTCACGTCAACCAGCCTCGTAGTCGCCGGACTTGCCGCCCGATTTGCGCAGCAGGCGCAGATCGGTGACGACCATGCCGCGATCGACCGATTTGCACATGTCGTAGACGGTCAAGGCGGCCACGCCCGCGGCGGTCAACGCCTCCATCTCGACCCCGGTGCGCCCTTTGAGGCGGCAGGTCGCGGTGATCGCGACCGACGAACGTGCGGCATCGCAAGCAAGGTCCACGGCGACCGAGGTCAGCGCCAGCGGGTGGCACAGCGGGATCAGCTCGGCGGTGCGTTTCGCCGCCATGATCCCGGCGAGCCGCGCCACCGCCAATACGTCGCCCTTGGCGAATTCGCCGGCCTCGATGCGGGCCAGGGTTTCCGGCCGCATCGTCACCCGGGCGCCGGCGACCGCGATGCGATCGGTCTCATCCTTGTCGGAGACATCGACCATGCGGGCGCGGCCCTCGGCATCGATGTGGCTGAGATCGGGCAGACGCAACAGGCGCCGCGTCGCCGCCGCAACATCGCCGGCGCGCATCAATGATTCGCCGACGAGAAAGCAGCGGGCTCCGGCGGCGGCGAGCCGGTCGAGGTCTTCGGGCTCGAAAATCCCGCTCTCGGCCACCGCGATACGGTCGGCCGGGACCAGCGGCGCCAGGGTCTCGGCGGTGGCGAGATCGACCTTCAATGTCTTCAGGTCGCGGTTGTTGACGCCGATCAATCGCGCATCGAGCCGCAGCGCGCGGTCGAGCTCGGCGCGGTCGTGCACCTCGACGAGGATGTCCATGCCGAGCGCCCGCGCCGAGGCAGCGAGTTCGCGCGCCATCCCGTCGTCGAGCGCGGCCATGATCAGCAGGATGCAATCGGCCCCGATCGCCCGGCTTTCGACGACCTGATACGGATCGACGATGAAATCCTTGCGCAAGGCCGGCAACGCGCAAGCAGTGCGCGCCGCGGTCAGATACTCGTCGCGGCCTTGGAAATAGGGTTCGTCGGTCAATACCGACAGGCACGCCGCGCCGCCGGCCTGATATGCCTTGGCGAGGGCAGGGGGGTCGAAATCGGCGCGGATCAGCCCCTTGCTCGGCGAGGCTTTCTTGATCTCGGCGATCAGCCCGTAGCCGCCGGCCGCGACGCGGGCCGCCAGCGCCGCGGCAAAGCCGCGCGGCGGCGGCGCATTGTCGAGAAGCCGGCGCAGCCGCGCCTCGGGCATCGCCGCCTTGCGCGCGGCGACATGCTCGCGCTTCCTGGCGCAGATTTCGGCGAGAACATTGTCCGTTTGCGGGGGGCTCACCGGTTGGTCTCCGCAACGAGCCGTTCGAGCACGCCGGCGGCCTTGCCCTGGTCGAGCGAGCGGGCGGCGAGCGCCGCGCCCTCTCGCAAATCCGCGGCGCGGCCGGCGACGATCAGCGCCGCGGCGGCGTTCAGCAGCACGATGTCGCGCAGCGGCCCTTTGGCGCCGCCGAGCAACTCGCGCATCAGCGCGGCGTTGTGCGCCGGCTCGCCGCCCTTCAGCGCGTCGAGCGGGGCGCGCGGCAATCCGGCATCCTCGGGCGCGACCTCGAAACTGGTCACCTTTCCATCCCTGAACTCGGCGACGGTGCTGACCGCTGCGGTCGACAATTCGTCGAGCCCGGCGCCATGCACGACCCAGGCGTGCTCGGCGCCGAGCCGCCCCAATACCTCGGCCATCGGCACCACCCATTCGGGCGCGAACACACCGACGAGCTGGCGCCGCGCGCCGGCCAGGTTCGACAATGGCCCCAACAGGTTGAAGATCGTCCGCGTCGCCAGTTCGACCCGGGTCGGCCCGACGTGGCGGGTGGCGCTGTGATGACGCGGCGCCATCAGGAAGCCGATCCCCACCTCCCACAGGCAGCGCCGCACCATCGCCATGTCGCAGTCGATGTTGACGCCGAGCGCGGTCAACACGTCGGCCGAGCCGGATTTCGACGACAGCGCTCGGTTGCCGTGCTTGGCGACGGGCACGCCGCAGCCGGCGACGACCAGCGCGGTCGCGGTCGAGACGTTGAACGTGCCGGAGCCGTCGCCTCCAGTGCCGCAGGTGTCGATCGTGCCCGGCGGCGCGTCGATGGCCACCGCCTTGGAGCGCATGATGCGGGCGGCGCCGGTGATCTCGTCGACGGTCTCGCCGCGCACCCTCAGCGCCATCAGCAGCGCGCCCATCTGCGACGGGGTCGCATCGCCCGACATGATGATGTCGAACGCGGCCTCGGCCTCGGCCTCGCTCAGCGCGCGGCCGGCGGCGACGATCGCCAGCAGGGGGCGGAGGTCGCCGCTCATGCCGAAGCGCTATCCGGTCGGAACGTCATCGCCGCTGCCTCGCCACCCGCTCGGTTGTAAGTCCGGCCCTGTTATAGCAAATCCGCTTCGCCCCGTTGCGTTCTTGTGAGGCGGCCTGGGTCGGCAGAAGATGCGGTCCTCGGACAAGGGGAGGGGCGGATGAGCCTCAACGGCGGCTGCGCCTGCGGGGCAGTGCGCTACACGCTGACCGCGGCGCCGATGATCGTCCACGCCTGCCACTGCCGCAATTGCCAGCGGCTTTCCGGCAGCGCCTTCGTGATCAACCTGTGGATCGAGCGCAAATTCGTCGAGACGAGCGGCGCGGAGCCCGTAGCGCACCGCGCGGCGGCCGGCGGCAGCGGCAAGCCGCACGACGTGTTTCACTGTCCGAATTGCGGCACCGCGCTGTGGAGCAAGTACCATGCGGCGCCGGGCGACACGGTATTATTGCGCGGCGGCACGCTCGACGACCCCGGCGCGGTGACGCCCGATGTCCACATCTTCACCCGCAGCAAAGTGCCGTGGCTCGAATTGCCAGAGGGTGCGCGCAGCTTCGACGCCTTTTACAAGATCGGCGAAGTGTGGCCGCCCGCAAGCCTCGAACGCTGGCAGAGGGTCGTCGCCGGCGGGGATTAAGGCCGCGGCCGGTTAGCCCTAAGTCGTCTTTCCGGGGCGCCGCGGCGCGGCGGTTTTCAAACACGACCGTGGCGTTGCGGCCCCCTGCCATAGGCCGTCATTCCGGGGCGCCGCGGCGCGGCGAGCCCGGAATCCAGGAGCACCGGCTTTTCGGGTGATGCGCAGGCATCGCGCACCCTTTCTTCCGTTGGCGGTGTTCATAGGTTCCGGGCCTGTCCCTTCGGGACATCCCGGAATGACGCTGTTGAGGATGAGAGAAGACCGCGCGTTGCCGCCGCCACCATAAGCCGTCATTCCGGGGCGCCGCGGCGCGGCGAGCCCGGAATCCACGAACACCGGCTTTTCGGGTGATGCGCAGGCATCGCGCCCTTTCTTCCGTCGGCAGTGTTCATGGGTTCCGGGCCTGTCCCTTCGGGACATCCCGGAATGACGATGTTGAATGCGCGACGGTTCCGGGCCTGTCCCTTCGGGACATCCCGGAATGACGAGGCTGAGGATGAGACAAAACCGCGCGTTGCGGCGGCACGGGTTCGCCGCTATACTCGCCCCATGATTGCGTTTGCGCGCTCAGCCAATTGGTGGTGGCCCGTCTGACATAGGCGGCGCACACCTGTTTCTTATTCAAGGCCGCCTGGAACGTTCGGGCGGCCTTTGTCATGTAATCTCGACCCCCCGGACCGTCTCAGGCGCCACTCGGCCGGAGGGACACGATGGAACACAACAGCTTTTCGACCAAGGGCGGCATCCGCATCGAGCGGGAGACCTGGACCGGCCCCTACCGGCGCGAGCACGACCAGCTTTCCGGGGCGCTCGACACGCGGCGCGGGGTATTGCTGTCATCGAGCTTCGAGTTTCCCGGCCGCTACACGCGGCTCGACATGGGGTTTGTCGATCCGCCGCTGGTGTTGAGCGCGCGCGGCCGCACCCTTTCGGTCGAGGCATTGAACGAGCGCGGCGAGGTGCTGGTGCCGGCCTGTGCCGACGCCCTCGCGGCGCTGGCCGGAACCACGATCCGCGACCGCGCGGCCGGCCGCTTTGTCGCCGACATCGCCGAGCCGACCGGGCATTTCCCCGAGGAGCAGCGCAGCCGCCAATCCTCGGTGTTTTCGGCGTTGCGGGTGCTGATCGACCTGTTCGCCAGCCCGGAAGACGAGCATCTCGGGTTTTACGGCGCGTTCGGCTAC
>JASHNY010000109.1 GCA_030041385.1 Alphaproteobacteria bacterium | reverse complement strand
CAGCTCGACGTATTGCAGGCCCGGCTCGACGCCGAATACAACCTGGCGACGCGGCTTGAAGGCGCGCCTTACGAGGCGGCGCGCTGGCTCGACGGCGACCGTGCCGCGCTCGACCGCCTGCGCACCCGCAATGCGGGCGCCGTCGCCGAGGATCATGACGGCATCCCGGTGTTCCTCGCCCGCAACTCCTGGGATTTGCGCACGACGATCGAGGAGTTCCCGGCGCTCCGCTTCACGGAGACGCGGGAGCAGAGCTGACCCGGGAGGCGCGGCGCAGCGCCTGCGGCGGCTGGCCGAAGGCGCGCAGAAAGGCGCGGCGCATGCGTTCGGGGTCGCCGAAGCCGGTGCGCGAGGCCACCCCTTCGATCGGCTCGGCGCCGGTCTCGATGCGCTCGCGCGCGGCTTCGAGGCGCAGGCGCTCGACCGCCTTGGCCGGGGTCATGCCGGTTTCGGCGAGGAAGGCGCGGGCAAAGTGCCGGGGGCTCATCGCCGCGTGCTCGGCCAGGCGTTCGACCGGCAATCGCTCGCCGAGCCGCTCGCGCGCCCAGGCGAGCACCGGCGAAAACCGGCTGCCCGGCCGGTCGGCTTCAAGCAGGGCCGAGAATTGCGACTGCCCGCCCGGGCGGCGGTGATAGACCACGAGCTGCTGCGCGACGCGCTTGGCCACGGCCTCGCCGAGATCGTCGGCGACCAGCGCCAGCGCCAGGTCGATGCCCGCGGTGATGCCGGCCGAGGTCCAAATGGCTCCGTCGCGGATGAAGATGCGGTCGGGCTCGACCCGAACCCGCGGATAGGCGCGGGCGAACTCGGCGGCGCGCGCCCAATGCGTGGTGGCGCGGCGGCCGTCGAGCAATCCGGCGGCGGCGAGGATGAACGCGCCAGTGCACACGCTGGCGACCCGCCGCGCCCGGACGGCGGCAGCGCGGACGAAGGCGAGGGTCTCGGCACAGGCGGCTTCCCGCCGGCTGCCCCATCCGCCAGCGACGATCAATGTGTCGAGCGGCTCGGCGCCGAACCCTTCGGCGACCAATTGCATCCCCGATGAGCTGGGCACCGCGCCGGCGGCGCGGGCCAGCACGCGCAGCCGATAGGCGGGCGGTGCGGTATCGCGGCCCGCCGCTTCGAACGCGGTCAGCGGCCCGGCGGCGTCGAGCAGCTGAAACTCGGGGAAGACCAGCATCGCGACGGTTCGGGTCATGGCTGAAAAAGAGGGAAATAGGTCATTTCAGACAAAGCCTATTCTGGTTACGCTGGCGGCGTCAACGATGGAGGTTTGCCATGAGCGAGCGGGAGCCGGTTATCGTCTTCGCCCTGTTTCCCGGCGTCACGCAGCTGGATTTCACCGGGCCGCACCAGGTGTTTTCGCGCCTGCCCGGCGCTCGCGTGATCCTGGCGAGCGCAGCTGGCGGCGCGATCGAGACCGACGGGATCACCTTTGCCGGATTGCGTCGGCTCGCCGAAATTCCGGCTTGCGATGTCGTGTGCGTGCCGGGCGGCGCCGGCGCCACCGACAACGCGATTGGCGACGATGCCTTTCTCGCCGAATTGCGCCGGCTCGCCGCGACCGCGCGCTATGTGACCTCGGTCTGTACTGGCTCGCTGGTGCTCGGCGCGGCCGGCCTGTTGCGGGGCAGGCGCGCTGCCTGCCACTGGGCGTGGCGCGACCTTCTGGCGCCGTTCGGCGCCATTGCCGATCCCGGCCGCGTGGTGCGCGACGGCAACGTCATCACCGGCGGCGGCGTGACCGCCGGCATCGATTTCGCGCTGACTGTCGTGGCCGAACTGGCCGGTCGGGAAACCGCGCAGACGATCCAGCTCGCCATCGAATACGCTCCGGCCCCGCCGTTCAATGCCGGATCGCCGGAAACCGCGCCGCCGGCGATTCTCGCCCGGGCCGAAGACCACAACGCCACGGCCCGGCCCCGCCGCCGCCAGGCGGTGATGCAGGCGGCTTCCCGTCTTGCCGCGGGATAGGCCCGCTACCGCTCAGGTGTAGGTGAAGGCGCCGGTCAATGTCGCGGTGCCGTCGTTCGGGTTGGCGGCGGAAACATCGACGGCACCCGCGGCATGAGCCGGCAGCACCCCGGCGGCGGCGCTGCCGTCGGGCGAGACGACGATATGTCCCAACGGGTTGCCGCCTATCGTCACTTCGAGATTGGCGGCGAAACCGCGGCCGCGAAGGATCACCGGGTCGCCTGCGGCACCTTGGGCCGGGTGGATGCCGGTCAGTTCGAATTCCCCTGTTTTCCCCTCGCCCGGCACCTGAACGATCAGACGCCCGACCTCCGACAGGAAGTTGAAGAAACGCCGCTCCTGTGTGCCCAGGATGAAGGCCGCAGCATAGGCGACCGGCGCGGTCGGGCCATTCTGGTTGACCACCAGCAGCAACAGATAGGTGAGCCCGCCCGCTGCCGCGCCGCTGACCGGGCGCCCCAGATGCCACAGGTTGTAGCTGTCTTCCCACTGGCCGGGCGGCCTGCTGGCGCCATGATCGTAAACGCCCTTGAGGCTGATGATCACGCCGCCCAGCGCCCCGAACCACGCGCAGTAGACCGGCACGCGCGCGACCGGCGGAATGAGGCCTTGAAAGGCAGGGCACTTCAACTCGGCGACGGCCAGCACGGCCAGGACCAAGGCAACGCACAAATCGTAAATGAAGATTCTGGTTCGCCAGTGCATGCGGTTCTCCCTCGTTGTCGGGCAACCGCGCCCTTAGCGGCACGATTTCATATTGTTTTCATGCAATCAATCGGCGATGGAGCGGCCGTGATCCATCCGCTCCGGCGGAAGGGAACGCTGTTTCGGGGAATGGCGGCCGGGCGATCCGCGGCCGCGGCCAGCCGCGGTTCTACTGTGCCGCCGACTGCGGTTCGCGCAAGGCGCGGGCGACTTCCTTGCCGCGGTCGAATTCGGCGCGGCGGCGGGTAATCTCGTCGGGCGACAGGCGGGCGATGTTGGAATAGTCGAGCTTCCACACCGGGTCGTCGCTCCAGCGCAGCGGCGACTGCACCGTCGTACGCGGCGCCGGCGCGGCTTCGAGCACGCGCAAGGCAAGTTCCAGCGTGAATTCCTGCGATTGCCGGTCGTGCGGCTTGCCGGCCGAGTTGCCGAGCGGAAAGTCGCTGAACAGAAATCGCGGCACGCCGCAATATTCGACGACGTCCTTGGCACAGCCCATGATCACGGTCGGGATGCCGGCGGCTTCGAGATGGCGCGCGGCGAGGCTGGTGCTCTGGTGGCAGACCGGGCAGTTGGGCACCAGGATCGCGGCGTCGACGCGGTCCTCGCGCAGCCGCGACAGCAATTCGGGGCAATCCTGTTCGAGCGTCGTGCGGTGGCTGCGGTTGGTCGGCAATCCGTGAAAGCGCGGCGCCAATTCGCCGATCCGGCCGCCGGCGGCGAGGCGGCGCAACGCCGGCAATGGGAACCACGTGTTGCTGTCCTCGGCGCTCGTGTGGATGCGGTCGTAGGCGACGTGTGCGATGCGCAGGTCGTGATCGGCCGCGGTGTCGCCCGAATAGACCGTGTAGAATTTTGCCGCGGCGTTATAGGGCGCACCCGGCCCCTGGTCGCCCTTGCCCGGCTGGTAGGGCGCCGCCGTGGTGACAAGGCCGATCCGGCATGCGGCCAGGGGTTTGGCCAGCGGTGCAAACGGCACCGCGGCGTAATGCGCCCAGCGGTAGGGGTTGCCGTAGCCGAGCGCCAGGTAATAGTCGCGCGTGCGCTGGCGGTAGGAAATCGGCTCGTCGTCCTCGGCGGCGAAGGCGAGGTCGCGATCGGCTTCGCGCATCGCCGCCTCCGTCACCCGGCCTTGAAGTATTCGAGGTCCTGCGGCCGCGGCCGCCAATCCGGGTTGCTCGGCCATTCCTTGGTGCGGCCCGACATCTCCTCGCCGTAGCGCACGCGGAACAGCAAGGTGCGCTGCGGCCCGGTGATCCATTCGTGCAATTCGCCGCGGGGATGGACGACGAACGAGCCGGGCTTTACCTCCACCGTCTCGGTCGGCGTGCGCATCGTGCCGCCGCCCTCGAAGCAGAAATACAGTTCGACCGCGTTCGGGTGGCAATGGTACGGGCTGGTCTGGCCGGGCTCCCAGCAGGCGACCGTAACGTCGCCCTCGCCGACCGTGCCGAGGATTTTTTCGACATGGTGCCTGGGGTCGAATTTTTCCTCGGCCTTCAGGTTGAACGCATGCATCGGCGCACCTCCGGAAACATGGCGACGGCTCAATGGCGGGTATCGCTGGTGGGCGCGATGCCCTCGCCGAGCGGATAGGTGTGCGGCGGCACCGGCGGCGCCAACACCGTCGGCTGCTCGCCCGATCCGGGCCGGCGCGGCGCCGCCGCTGCAGCCTGGCGCAGCCGGCGATAGCTTCGCATCGTCAGCGGGATCGAGCCCAGATAGACGAGCCCGACCAGGACCAGGATCAGCCACGGCACGGTCGTCAGAAACGCGACCAGCACGCCAATGCCCAACAGCGTGGGCACGACCCGATGCGGCGGAATGCGGAACCGCTTCAGCGACACGGTCGGCAATGTGCTGACCATCAGCAATGCCACCCCGACCGTCCAGGCGCCGACGAGATAGGGCGAACGCGCGATCCAGTCGCCCCATTCGAACGCGGCAAACATCGGCATGATGGCGAGGCCGGCCCCCGCCGGCGCCGGCACGCCGGTGAAATAGCCGCCGCCATAGGGCGGCAATTCGACCCCGAGCTGGGTGTTGAAGCGCGCCAGGCGCAAGGCGCAGCACACCGCGAAAAACAGCACGATCGCCCAGCCGCCGCCGTGCAATGCGTGCATCGTCCACAGGTACAGCACCAGCGCCGGGGCCACCCCGAAATCGACGAAATCGGACAGGCTGTCGAGCTCGGCGCCGAAGCGGGAGGTCGATTTCAGCAGCCGCGCGATGCGGCCGTCGAGCCCATCGAGCACCCCGGCCACCATGATGCCGGCGACCGCGGCCTGGAAATTGCCGCTGACGGCAAAGCGGATCGCGGTCATGCCGGCGCACAGCGCCAGCAGGGTCAGCACGTTCGGCACCATGCGGTTGACCGAAAATCCCGACAATTTGCGCACCGGCATCCGCGACCGGCGCATCCGCACCCGAGGCGAACGCATCTCGACCTCACTCCTTTTCCGCTTCAGGCCCCGGCGGCGATTCTACACCGCCCCGCCGCCTAAAGGCAGGCCCGCATCGTCGCCGCCCGTTCGGCCGCCGCGGCCTGCATAAAGCTGAGGTCGCTGCCCGGCAAGACAACCCGCACGCCCATGCCGATATAGCGGCGCAATAGCGCGTCATCGGAAATGCCGCCGATCCCGGCCCATTTGCCGTGCGCCCGGCAGGCCTCCACGACGCTCTGATAGGCGGCGGCGATGCGCTCGTCGCCGAACCCGCCGGGAATGCCCAGCTCCATCGCCAAATCGTTGGTGCCGATCAGCAGCGAATCGATGCCGGGCACCGCTGCGATCTTGTCGGCATTGGCGATCGCGGTCGGGGTCTCCAGCATCACGATGACGAAGGTGGCGGCGTCGATCGCGTCGCAGGTCTCGCGCAATGAGAATTTCCGATAGCCGAGATGCGGCAATCCGCCGGCGACCGAGCGGTGGCCGCGCGGCGGATAGCGCAACGCCTCGGCAATACGGCGGGCCTGTTCGGGCGTATCGACATGCGGCATCACGATGCCGAGCGCGCCGCCGTCGAGCACGCGCGTCGCCAGCCACAACTGGCCGGCCGGCACCCGCACGATCGGGGCGATCCCCGCGGCCAGACCCGCAACGGAGATCTGAACGGCGGTGTCGAGGTCCATCGAGTTGTGCTCGAGGTCGAGAAACAGCCAGTCGAACCCGCACGCCTTCATGACCGGAGCGATATCGACCGTGCGCGCCTGGCGCAGAATGACGCCCAGCGCCAATTCGCCGGCTTCGAGCCGCTCGCGCGCCTGGTTTTTCAATACCGGTTCCATCTCGCTCCCTCCACGGTTTGCCGGATTCGGCACACTAGCGCATTATCCCCGTGTGTAGCATCGCCCGAGCGGATCGCGGCCGTCCCGGCTGCAGGCGGGCCAGACGCCTGCGCTCCGGAAAAGGGGGCGAGACGCCGCGCCCCGGTTCGCCAGGCAACGAAAAACCCTCCCCCGCGAGCGGGGGAGGGTTCGGTAGGGGCTTCGAGGTTCGACCTTACGCCGGATGAAATACCAGCGTGCGCAGCTCGATGCTTTCGCGCGGGAAGGCGTCGGGCGGCGTCGTCGGGTCGGTGAACGAGGTGTGCGGCATAAACCGCGCCCGCCCATCGGTCTTGCTGTCCATGATCTTCAAGAGCAGCGCCTCGTCGCGCCGCAATTCAGGGGCATAGCACCAGCGGTGCGCGGGGTTGTAGGTGACCGAATACGTCTCGCCGACGCGGTGCTTGTAGACGAGATCGGACGCGACCAGGTCGCCCGGCGCGACCGTGCGCGCATCGCACAGCGCCAGCGGTGCGTCCTGCAACGGCCCGCGGATGGGCCGCCACATGTTGATGACCTGCACCCGGCCCTTCAGCAATTCCTCGGCCTCGTCAGGCAGCAGGTCGCGCACCCGCTGCGGCCCCGAGCGCGCCGTGTGGTCGACATGCACGCGGGTCGCCGGCTGGCGCGGGCCGTTGCGCGAATAGTCCTGCAACCCCGGGATGCGGCGGCGCTGCAGATGGTCGAAGATAAACACGCGGCTGGCGCCGGTATGCTCCTTGATGAACTGCTCGGCCTCCGGGTAATAGACGCGGCGGACCTCGTCGTCGTCCCAGAAATCCTTGACCGCGCTGCGCTGCTCGACGAGCGCAAAACCCTCGCGGTCGAGGTCGAGCTCACGCTGGATCGGCCGCATGTCGTAGATCGGCACGGTGTGCGCGTCGTAGGTCATGTTGGAGCGCGGCTCGCCCGGCTCCGGGTCATAAGCGAGATAGCGCGGGCGCTCCGCCATCGGAGCCATGTAGTTCAGCCGGGCCTCGACATGGGGCAGGGTTTCGTACGCGGTCATCGCATTCTCCTTGATCGGGGGGCGTCCGCTAGAACCATGGGAAGCGAGGATAGTCGCTCCACCGGTCCTCGTTAAGAGGCCTGCGCGGGGTGCCCGCGGATTCCGCGAGTTGCTGCCAAAACCGGCCGACGGCGCGGCCCGTGCGGCGCAAGGCGCCGGTTGTGCTTTTGATGATCGCCATTGTCCTTACTCCTTCCAGAAGGGTTTGCTGGCCAAATGGATCGCTTCGACCCGCGTGATGCCGATATCTTTCAGCATCCGGTCGTCGAGCCCGGCCAGTTCGTGACGTTCCCGGGCACGCCGCCGCCAATCGCGGATCGTCGCGTCGATCCGGCGTACCATGCGGTCAAGCCGGCCGGTCGCGCTGTGGTGGTTCGCCCGCTTCCGGCCATGCATCAATTGCATCGCAGTCATGTGAACGATCCTCATCCTCCGTCGGGGAAGGCCACTGTCGTGTTCCGTCCCTTGCGCAGGAGATTGGGATCACGACATAGGTCAACAAACGAGACTTTTTCAGCGGCGGTTTAGAATTTCTCATGCAGACGACCACCCATCTGCCGCCGTTGAGCGCGCTGCGGGCGTTCGAGGCGGCGGCCCGGCTCAAGAGCTTCAGCAAGGCCGCCGACGAATTGAACGTGACGCCGGCCGCCATCAGCCATCAGATCGCCGCGCTCGAAGCCGATCTCGGCGTGCAATTGTTCCGCCGGCTCAACCGGGCGATCGAACTGACGCCGTCGGCGCAGGTGCTGTTGCCGGGATTGAGCGAGGCGTTTGCCGAAATCCGCACGTCGGTCGGGCGGCTGCGGGCGCACAACGACACCGGCACATTGACCGTGACCGCCTCGCCCTCCTTTGCCGGCAAGTGGCTGGTGCTGCGGCTCTACCGCTTTCAGGAACTCCATCCCGAGATCGACGTGCGCATCTCGGCCAGCGACAACCTCGTCGACCTGGCCACCGGCGATTTCGACATGGGCATCCGCTACGGCACCGGGCGCTATCCCGGTCTCGTCGTCGAAAAGCTGATGGAGAACGAGGTGTTTCCGGCGTGCAGCCCGCAATTGGTGACAGACGGTCCGCCGCTGAAGACGCCCGAGGATTTGCGTTACCACCAGCTGATCTACGACCAGGGGGTCGATCGCGACCCGCTCGCCGCAACCTGGCCGATGTGGCTGCGCGCCGCCGGGGTCAAGGACATGCCGGCCGGCCATGGGATCAGCTTCAGCGGCAGCCATCTCGCGCTCGATGCGGCGATCGCCGGGCACGGGGTGGTGCTGGCCTACAGCACGCTCGCCGCCGCCGACCTCGCCGCCGGGCGGCTGGTGCGGCCGTTCGCGCTGTCGCTGCCCGACCGCTTCGCCTATTACATCGTCACCGCCCCCGGCGCGCTCGAACGCCCCAAGGTCAAGGCCTTTCGCGACTGGCTGCGCGAGGAGGCGGACGGCGGCTAGTATGCCGGGACAAACGGGTCGGGAGACGGGCGCGATGGATTTCGAATTTTCCGAGCGGACGCAGCGCTACGCGGCGCAAATCCAGGAATTCATGGCGGCCGAAATCTACCCGGCCGAGAAGGTGTTCGAGCGCCAGCTCGCCGAGGCGCCGAGCCGCTGGCAAATCCCACCGGTCATGGAGGAATTGAAGGCGAAGGCGCGCGCCAGGGGGCTGTGGAACCTGTTCCTGCCGGAAAGCGATCTCGGCGCTGGGCTCTCCAACCTCGAATACGCGCCCTTATGCGAGATCATGGGCCGCAGCCCGATCGCGCCCGAGGTGTTCAACTGCTCGGCGCCCGACACCGGCAACATGGAGACGCTGGTCCGCTACGCGACCAAGGAACAGCAGGAACGCTGGCTGAAGCCGCTGCTCGCCGGCGAAATCCGCTCTTCCTTTGCGATGACCGAGCCGGCGGTCGCCTCGTCGGACGCCACCAACATCGAGGCCTCGATCCGCCGCGAGGGCAACAGCACCTACGTCGTCAACGCCCGCAAATGGTGGACCAGCGGGGCGATGGACCCGCGCTGCAAAATCTTCATCCTGATGGGCAAAACCGATCCCGACGCGCCGCGCCATCAGCAGCAATCGATGATCCTCGTTCCGCGCGACACGCCGGGGGTGACCGTATTGCGGGCGCTCACCGTGTTCGGCTACGACGACGCGCCGCACGGCCACGCCGAGGTCGAGTTCAAGGACGTGCGCGTGCCGGCCGAAAACATCCTGCTCGGTGAAGGGCGCGGCTTCGAGATCGCGCAGGGGCGGCTCGGCCCGGGGCGCATCCACCATTGCATGCGGATGATCGGGCTGGCCGAGCGCTGCCTCGAAGCGATGGTCGCGCGGGTCAAAAGCCGCATCGCCTTCGGTCGGCCCTTGGCCGACCAGGGGGTGATCCGCGAGTGGATCGCCGATTCGCGCATGGAGATCGAGCAATCGCGGCTGCTGACGCTCAAGGCCGCCTACATGATGGACACGGTTGGCAACAAGGCGGCGCAGGCCGAGATCGCGATGATCAAGGTGGTCGCGCCGAAGATGCTGCTCGCCGTGATCGACCGCGCGATCCAGGCGCATGGCGGCGGCGGGGTCAGCCAGGATTTCGGCCTCGCCTATGCCTGGGCGCGCTCGCGGGTGATGCGCATCGTCGACGGGCCCGACGAGGTGCACAAGCGCGCCGTCGCCCGCATCGAATTGCGGAAATGAGCCGTAGCCGGATCGACGCCCCGCATCCTTCGAGACAGCCGCTTCGCGGCTTCCTCAGGATGCGGTAAGCTTTTGATGCCGAAAAAGATTCTTCCTCATCCCGAGGAGCGCCCGAGAGGGCGCGTCTCGAAGGACGCATGACGGTCATGCAGCCTCCTCCGGGCAACCGGCTCGAAACGGCCGAGACGATCGACGAGCGGCCCGACGAGCGGCTCGACACGATGCGGCTCGCGCCCTATCTGCGCGAGCGGTTGGGGGTTTCCGGAGACTTGATCATCCACCAGTTCGGCGGCGGCAAGGCCAATCTCACGTATCTGTTGCGCTTCGGCGCGCAGGAATATGTGCTGCGCCGGCCGCCGCTTGGCCCGATCCCGCCGGGCGCGCACGACATGCGCCGCGAACATCGGGTGTTGTCGGTCTTGCACCGGCGCTATCCGCTGGCGCCGCAAAGCCTGTTGCTGTGCGAGGACGAAAGCGTGATCGGCGCGGTGTTCATCGTGCTCGAACGGCGCCACGGCTTCGTCATCCGCGACGACATCCCGCCGGAATTCGCCGGCCGGCCGGCGTTGAACCGGCGCATCGGCGAGGCGCTGATCGACGCGCTCGCCGACCTGCATCGGGTCGAGCCGGCCTCGGTCGGGCTCGATACGCTGGGCCGGCCCGAACATTATGTCGAACGCCAGCTCGAAGGCTGGACACGGCGCTGGCACGCGGCCCAGGGCGGGGCGGAGGCCGAGGCGGCCGAACGCGGCTTCGCCCCGGTGCTCGATTGGCTCGCCGCGCACCTGCCGCACTCGGGCGCCGCCTCGCTGCTGCACAACGACTACCGGCTCGACAATTGCCTGCTCGACACCGCTGATCCGGGCCGCATCGTCGCGGTGATGGATTGGGACATGTGCACCCAGGGCGACCCGCTCGCCGATCTCGGCTATGTGCTGAATTATTGGGTCGAGCCGGGGGACGACCCGGCGTGGCGCGCGACCGCGTCGATGCCGACCTGGCGCGACGGGTTCCCGAGCCGGGCCGAGGCGATCCGGCGCTACGCCGCGCGTACCGGTTTCGATACCGGCGCGGTCGGCTGGCACCAGGTCTTTGCCGCGTTCAAGCTCGCGGTGATCATCCAGCAGATCTACATCCGCTTCCTGCGCGGCCAGACGCAGGACCGGCGTTTCGCAAGCTACGGCGAGCGCGTCCTCGGCCTTGCCGCCAAGGCGCGGGCGCTGATCGGGTAGCTCCGAAGCGTGATCCCGGAACCGAAGCACCTCCCGTTTGTCGCCTCCCGCGGGCGTGACCCGCGGGTCCACGTTTTCGGCTGCGACACCCGACAGGAAGACGTGGGTGGCCGGATCAAGTCCGGCCGAGGTGATTACGGGTTCGCCATCGTCGATCCAGAGCCCGCCTTCCGCGGCGGCCAGGGATAATCGGGGTCCCGGCCTGCGCCGGGACGACATCCGGGGAGCCGCGCTTACGCCGCCAGGGCGGCCGGGGCGATGCGGCTGTTGAAGGCGCCGAAGGCGAGATGGGTGATCGAGTTTTCCTTGACTCCGACCGGGATGAAGGCGGCGCGATAGAGCTCGCGGTTGCCGTCTTCGCGCTCGACCTCGCCCTCCAGGCGCACCGGTATCCGGTCGCGGTCGGCCTCGCCGCAGCCGCGAATGAACATGTCGGAATAGCGCTTCGGCAGTTGCCGCACCATCGGCACATGCGGGGCGTGCTTGGGCGGCAGTTCGAGCAGCCGGCCGAAATCGGCGCCGTAGAGCAAGAGGGCCGAATTCTCGACTACCGGGTCGACCGCGATGACAAAGCGGTGCGACCATTCCGCGGACTGGATCTGCGACAGGTCGAGCGCGGCGACGGTCGCATTGCCCCCCAACTCTGCGAGCTTTTTCTCCCAGTACGCGATCGCGCGCTCGGATTCGCGCCGCTCGCGCCCGGTTGCCGGCTGCGGGTCGCCATGACCACCTGCCGACGATGTGCGAAATTCGACCAGCGAGGCCATCGGCGCGTCCGCAATCGTCATATCGTCCCCCTATGTCCCACGCTTCGATAATGCCAAACGTGGTAAACCGATATGGTTAATGATCGGTGAAGCCGGCAGCGCGCCACGCGGTTGCGGTCACGCCCTGGCGCCGAGCGCGGCAAGGCGGCGCTGCGCATCCTCGACATCGACCGCGCCGCCCGCGGCCGGCGCCAGGCGGAAATCGAACTCTGCGGCGAAATAGGGCCCGCCGATCCCGTAGCGTTGGCCTTCGGCGCCGCCATCGTGGCGGGTAAAGTCGCAGATCAGCGAATCCTTGACCGCGAACACCGCGTCGCTGTTCAGATAGGGGTCGCGGCGGTCGAAGATGTGCGTCGTCACCGGCTCGTAGCCCTCGGCCGAGACGACGAAATGGATGTGCGCCGGCCGCCACGGATGCCGCCCGGTGGCTTTCAGCATCGCCCCCACCGGCCCGTCCGACGGGATCGGGTAGTGGACCGGAACCGTCGTGCGCAGCAGGTAATGGCCGTCGCGGTCGGAATGGAATTTGCCGCGCATGTTCAAGTCTTCGGGATGCTGGTCCTGCGAGTCGTAAAGCCCGTTCGGCTGCGCCTGCCACACGTCGAGCAGGGCGCCGGCGATCGGCTTGCCCGCGAGATCGAGCACCCGCCCGCTGACGAGCGCCGGGGTGCCCTCATCGGTATGCGCGATGTTGCCGCCCGCCGGCATGTCCGGTGCGCCGAGCCGGTGGAACGGGCCGAACACGGTCGATTCGGTGGCGCGCTCCGGCTTTCTGTGGCTCAGCAGGTCGACCACCATCGACACGCCCAGCGTGTCGGAGAACAGGATGAATTCCTGGCGCCGGTCGCTGCACATCTTGCCGGCCTCGGTCAATATCTCGATCGCCTTGAACCATTCCGCCTCGGTCAATTGCACCTCTTTGACGAAGGCGTGCAGGTGACCGATGAGGCTCAGCATGATCTGCCTGAGGCGCGGGTCGGGGGTGTCGGAGAACCGCTCCAGCACCTCGGTGGTGATGTCGTCTTCGGTCTTGTTGCGCGGCGCCTCGCTCCGGCCGTTCGACATGGCCCTCTCCCTTGCCCCGCGCCGCCGCGGCGGCGGCTTTGTTGACGTATATACAGGAAAACCTTCCTGTCGTCAGGCGCGGCCGGCCCCTTTAGGATGGCTGCGAAACCATTCGCGAGGAGGCCCGCGATGCCGACGACCAGCGCAACGACGCCCGCTGCGAAGGCGATGTCCCCCGGTGCGGCGATGGATGCGCGCGCCGCGGCGGTCGCCGAGACGGTCGCCGCAATCCGCGGCATCGAGCGCGAGTTGGGGATGACGCCGGCGGCGCTTGACCGCATCAAGGAGCGCCTGATCGCGCTCGCCAGCCGCAGCGAATTGTTCCCGGCGGAGAGCTTTCCGGTGCCCGCCGGAATGCCGGGCAAGGCCTATCGCCTCGCCGAAGACCGCGACCACCGCTTTGCGCTCTACGCCGCCGCCGGCGCGCCGGGCCGCGAGGCGCCGCCGCACAACCACACGACCTGGGCGGTCATCGCCGGGGTCTACGGCGAGGAGCACAACGTGTTCTACCGCCGCACCGACGACCGCTCGGTGCCGGGCCAGGGCAGCCTCGAAAAAACCGGCGAATTGACGATCGTCCGCGGCAATGCCTGCACCCTGATGCCCGACGATTTCCACACCATCGAGACCCGCGGCAACGGGCTGCATTTGCACATGTACGGGATGAGCCTCGAACACCTGCCGCAACGCATCACCTTTGCCCGCGAAAGCGGCGGCCAATACTGGACCTACCCGCCGACCGCCGGCATCGCGGCGCCGCTGGTGACGCCGCAGGCGGTGCGCGAGATGCTCGGCGATTGCGGCGAGATGGCGTTTCTCGACGTGCGCGAGGAGGGGGTGTTTTCGACCGCGGGCCACCCGTTCCACGCCTGCTCCTTGCCGCTGTCGCGGCTCGAACTCGGCATCCGTGACCTGGTGCCCCGGTTGCAGACCCGCATCGTGCTCTACGACGGCGAGGACGGACTCGTCGACCGCGCCGCGACCAGATTGCAGATGATGGGCTATCGCAACATCGCGGTGATGGCGGGCGGCGCGCGAAGCTGGGAAGCGGCCGGGTATCAGCTGTTCACCGGCGTCAACGTGCCGAGCAAGGCGTT